>JAEWEI010000370.1 GCA_023389545.1 Actinomycetes bacterium
GGGCCCGTGTTGGCCACCCCGAGGGTGTAGTCGAACTGGTCGCCGCGCAGCACCGTGGCGGCGCTGGCGTCCTTGGTGAGCTCGAGCGCCGAGAACGCGTTCTCGATCGCCACCTCGCTCGACGGACCCGCGAGCGTCACCGCGCCAGTGGTCGACACCACTGAGGACGTGCCCACCCGGTACCCGATGACGGCGCCATGCGACCGCGTCTCCGTGACGAGACACTCCGCGCCCACCGGCAGGCCGGTGACAGTGCGCGAGGCGCCGGCCGTGAGCGTGAACGCGGCGTCCGCGGCGGGCAGGGCCAGCGGCGTGCCCGCGAGCGTGCAGACCAGCGTCACGTCGTAGGTCTGCGAGGCCGGGGCCTTCGAGCTGGCGTCGACCACCTTCGAGACCGTCAGGCTCGTCGCCTCGAACGTGTTGTGCACCCGCAGCGTGTTCGCGTCCGCGCCGGTGGAGCCGATGACGACCGCCACCGGCTGCCCGGACAGCGGCGTCGCGGAGTCACCCGTGCCGTACTCCACGCGCGCGGCGCCCGCGGCCCCGGTCTCCGTCACCGTGCAGGACGCGGAGTCCGGGAGGGCGGCGAGCTGGGCGCGGTACGAGTTCGCCGCGTCGAGGGTGAGCACACCGCCCGCGGGCAAGGCGAGCGCCGTCGTGCCGGCCGGAGTCGGCACGGTGCACGTCACCAGCACCTCGTAGGAGCGGTCAACCTGGTACGCCGGGTCGAGGGCCGACTGGTCGACGGACTTGAGGACCGTCAGCGGGCGGTGCGGGAACAGCACGCCCACCTTGTCGGGCTCGAGCTGGCGGGCCATGTTGCCCACCGGGGTGATCTGGTAGCGGAACGAGTTCCAGGCGGTCGTCCCGGCCGTCACGTCGGCGACCTGGGCGGGCGCCGTCATCGACCAGTCCACCGTGGCGGAGGCCAACGGCGCCATCACCCGCTGGCCGTTCACCAGCGGCAGTGTGACGACGAAGCGCAGCGACCGCACCGTGACGGGGTCGACGCTCGCGTCCAGCGGCGACCACACGAGTGGGTCGATCACGTCGTAGTCCGCGGGGACCACGCCGCTGTCGTTCCGCGTCGAGTAGTACGTCGTGAGGGTCACGCCGTCCGCCGCCCCGAGCCGGGTGCCGTCCGCGAGCGCGTACGTCAGCGTCGGCATGACGCCGTCCCACACGGGCGCCCACGCACTGCCGCGGGACTGGCCGCCCGGGGTCAGGTACGAGTCGCCGGCGTGCGGCAGCGTGTCGATCATCGACAGCCGCGTGCCGTCGACGTTGCCCGTGTTGACCACCCGGGCCTGCCAGGCGATGGACCCGCCCGGGGTGGCGACAGCGACACAGGCCGTCGAGCGGCTCAGGCCGTCGGCCGCCGGCGCGCATGTCGCCGTCGGGCCCGTGGAGGTCGTGAACGTGCCATCGGTGCGCACGCCCTTGGTGGCGGCGAACGTGTCATAGGTGTTGACGCCCACGGAGCGGTTCGCCGAGCAGGACGCGGCCGGCAGGCCGGCGGCGCCGAACGTGCCGGTGGTGCAGCTCGTGAACTGGCGCGTCGAGGACGCGGTGGACAGGCCGAACACGTTCCGGATCGCCACGCCCGCCTCGGCGCCCGCGGCGATCTGCAACGGCAGCCGGATGGCGCCCGTCTCGCCCGGGCGGATCACCGACCCCGCAGGCCACGTGAACGTGAGCTGGTGCGTCGCGGGGTCGTAGGCCAGGGAGCCGCCCGTGGTGGGCAGCGACGTGCCCGTCAGGCTCCACGGCCTGCTGCCCGTGGCGGGCGCGGCGGGCGTGGCGGCGGTGTCGAGCACGAGCTGCTCGCGGCCGTTCCGCACCGGCAGCACGTCAGTCACCACCGGGTCGACGATGTCGGCGGTCCCCGTGTTCGTGAACTCCAGCCGGAACGTCGCGAACTGGCCGGGGTTGAACGTGGTGGACGCGCCCTCGACGGCCTTGCTCACCCCGACGCTCATCGACCCCGCCCGCACCTGGAGCGTCGCGGCGGACGAGTGCGGGGCGCTGGTGAACAGCGCGCCCGGGCTCGCGGTGTCATCGGCCTGCGCGTAGCCGGTGAACCCGTTGGTCACCCGGCCCACGACGCTCTCGCCCGGGTTGGGCGTCGAGTCGGCAGGGACATTCGCGGTGCTCGTCGCCGTGGGAGCGGCGCCCGTGGAACGCAGCGTCGCGCGCAGCTTCCCTGCCAGCGACACCTTCGCGCTCGCCGTCGAGGGCGTCGTCAGCTTCTGGCCGGGCGCCGCGAAGAACGTGACCCGCACGCCGTCCACGTCGGCCCAGCTCGACACCCCGGCGGGCAGCGCCAGCGCGCCGTTGACGATAGCCGGCACGGCGACGCCATTCGTCCAGGCCCCGCCCGTGGCCGTGAGCGTGCCGCCGTCCACTGCGGAGACGGCGCCGCCTGCGGTGAAGACGCCGCCGGTGTGCACGTCGAGCCGCACGGTGACCGCCCCGCCTGACGCGGACGGAACCTGCGTCAGCCGCACCCCGGTGAGGTCGATGGCGTCATAGAAGGTCGCGGCGCTCGCCACCGGGGCGATCCCCATCGGCGCGGCGCCGTCGGTCACCGCCGTGTCCACCAGCGCCAGGCCATCCGAGGCCGTGTTGCCGATGTTCCAGACCTCAAGAGTCGCGCTGACAGCTCCCCGCTGGTCGCGGTCGAGCACTGCTGGCGTGATCGTCTTGGTCGTGGACACCTTGAGCGACTTCGCGGCGACGGCGATCGGCGCGCTCGCGAGCGCGGTGACGATCTTGGGGGTGCAGTTCGCGGCGTCCTCGACCGCCGGGGAGCCGGACTCCCCGCACACCCGGGAGTCCGTCAACGCCACCGAGACCGTGTTGTCGACGGTCACTGCCGTGACGATCGGGTCGGCCGTGACCCGGTTGCGGGCGCGCAACTCCGTGTCGAGCACCACGGTCGCGATCTGGCCGCTGTCGATCCGGCCGGCGTAGGCGACCTCGACCTGCACCACGTCGGCGAGATCGGCGGCCGTCAGCGCGAGCGCCTAGGCGCGGTTGTAGGTCATCGCGTCGAAGCCCGACGCGCCCGCGCGCTTGACCCGCACCACCACATCCGTGCCAGCCGGGGTGCTGGTCGGCGTCGAGATGGACGCGATCCTCGTGATGGTGAAGCTCGAGAACGGCGCCGTGGCCGCGTCCGGCGCGGCGGCGGGCTCGGTGATCGTCATCGTGTCGACCCGCATGCCGGATGAGTTCTTCCCGGTCAGGGTCAGGCGGGACGTCGGGTACGGGCCGGCCTCGGTGCTGGGAATACCGAGCTCGTCGCGGCTCCACGACATGGTCGCGTCAGGCGCCAGCGTGGCGGGGAGGATCGTCACGTCGCGGTCGGACGCGGGCGAGGACGCCGAGCCGCTGAGCCCTGGGCCACTGGTGGTCGTGCCGGAGAGCCACCCGTCGTTGACGACGTTGCCCTTCGTGGCGCCGTTGAAGGCGAGCGCGTCGTTGACGGGCTCACCCGTCGAGCGCAGCGTGTCGCGCAGCGCTGCGATGACCTTGATCTCGCGGGGGTTGCCGTTGCCCGCCGGCACAGTGGCGACGCCAGAGCCCACCGCGGGGGCGACGAGGACGCGCGGGTCGCCCGCGGCAGTCAGCGCGGCGATCTGCGCGGCACGGTCGGCACGCTCGGCGTAGACGAGCCTGATGCCGCCGGCGACGGCGCGTTCGGTGGCGGTCAGGGTCAGCCCCGGGAACGTGCCGACGCAGGCGCCGGCAGCGCAGACGGTCGCGAAGGCCGAGGCGGTCTTCCAGGTGTCGGTGACGGTGTCGAAGTACTCCACGCCAGTCACCCGGTCGAACACCAGGTACGGGTCATAGGCGACGGTCCCGGCAGGGCTGGTGGCGATGGGGCCCACGCCGACCACGTCGAAGGCCTCCCAGAAGCTCCCGGCGCCTTCAAGCGGCCGCTCCTGGTCACCCGGGGTCGGGTTGTAGTCGCCGACCTTCACCTCATTCAGCGACCCACCCAGCACGCCGGTGTTCCACTTGAGCAGCCCCGTGACCTGGGTCCCGGCGCCCTCGAGCGCCGTGCCGTCCATGGACTTGGTCAGCGGCGCGGGCTCGCCGGCGCCCAGCGCGACGCCGTTGACGGTGGGGCAGGCAGTGGTCGTGTGGGTCGCCTGCGCTGCGCCGAGCCGATCGGCGGTGGCGGCGGCGCAGTTGGTGAGCACCGCGCCATGCGCGAAGGCAGCGCCGGCGCGGACCTCGAATCCCAGGTTGACCTGGATCTTGCCGTTGGTCGCGAAGTACTGGCCTGAGTCCCGGACCATCTCGGCGCGCACGCCCGTCCACGTCGAGGGGTTGGACGCCGCGCTGAACTCCTCGTCGACGAGCAGGCCCGACGTGCCGCCGTGCTTGGTGAGCACGGGCGTCCAGGTGGAACCGTCGGTGGTCGCGTACACGGTCAGCGTGGTCTCCGCGGGCACCATCGTGAGCTTGAGCCCGGTGGGCCGCATGACGTCCCACCACGCCTGCTCGGCGCCGCCGAAGACAGCCGGGTCCTGCACCGCAAGGTTGCTGGGCTGGACGTTCCCGCCGCTCACCGTCGCGGTGAGGCCGGCGATCACCGTGGAGCCCGGCGCCGTCGAGACGCTCGTCTGCGACAGGGTCTTCCCCGCGGTCACGGCCAGCACCGGGTCCACGACACGGAGCGTGGCGCAGGCCGGGTCGGAGGTGTCCATGCCGACCACATCAGGCCCGTCCGTGGTGGCGACGGTGGCCGCCACGCAGTTGACGACGCCGGTGGGCGCCGCGACAGCAGCGGTCGCGGGCTTGACCCGGTACGAGACGTCCACCGAGGCGCCCTGGGGCACGGTCCCCTCGAAGACGAGCTCGAAGCCGGTGAGATCGGCCAGGCCCGTGAGCCCGGTCAGCTGCGCCGCGCTCGCCACCGGGATGACAGACGGGGCCGCGGACGCGGACGTCACGTGCAAGTTCGCGCCCGTGGCCCAGGCCGGCCAGGCGACCGAGGTGAAGCCGTCGAACGTCAGGACGCCGCCGCCCAGCAGGCCCGGGGTGCTGCCCGCCGCCGGGTCCCCGAGCGACAGCGACGTGACCGACTGGTTGGAGGCATTGCGACCGGTCAGGGTGAAGACGGCGGTCTCGCCGCCGAGGGCGATCGTCGTCGGGCTGACGGACTTCGCCGTGGTGGCGATCCACACCGGGCGCACGATCTGGAACGTGGCCTCGGGGCTCAGAGCCGAGCCGGTGGCCTGGTCGCTCGGGTTGACCGGGTCGTCGCCCACGATGTCGACGCCGATCTGGTTGCGCACCGTCACCGCGTGCTGCGCGGTGGGTGGGATGGGCGTGCCGGCGCGTGACGTCGCGCGCTGCGTGAGCTCCACCCCGATGGCGGCGGTGCGGTCAGCCGCCGAGCCAGTGGTGGGGAACGCCCCCGCGAACTCGAACCGGAAGCCGGTGACATCGGCGGGCGCGATGTCGGCGGGCCACGCGACCGGCTGGCCCTGGGCGAAGGTCACCGGCGCGCTGGGCGTCGAGCCTCGGAAGGTCGTCACGGTGACGCTCGTGGCGCCGGCGGGCCAGGTGACCTGCGGGGCGGAGGCCGCGAGGTTGAGCAGGTCGAATGCCGTGCCGACCGGCGCCGTCGCCGCGGCAGGGTTCACCGGCTCGGAGATGGTGATCGTGTCCACGGTGATGTTGGACGTGTTGACAGCCGACAGAGTCAGCGCCTTCGTGGCGCCCGGCGCGGCGAGCTCGTCGGCCCCCGACTGCCCGCTCGTCGAGGAGCCCCACACCTTCGTGGCGGTCGCCGACGGCGCCGCGGGGAAACGCCCGTCGCGGCTGCGGTGTCGGTGGCGGTGATGAGCGACTGGTCCACAGGGTGCACTGTGGTCATCTGCGCGGTGTTGACCACCGGCCCGTGCGTCCCGGGTGTCTGGTCGCGGAACTTCGCGATCACCGTCACGGTGCCGCCGCCGCCGGAGGCGAAGTCGCCAAGCGTGACCGTGAGCGGGGTGACGCCGCCGGCGCCGCTGTTCGACGACCACGGCTCGACCACGCCCTCCGTGGACGTCACCGACGTGACCTCGAACTCGGCGGGCACCGCGTCCGTGACGCGCGCGCCGGTGCACACCGTGACCGAGCAGCCGAAGACCAGGCGGAACGTCACGGACTCGCCGGCGCCCACCACGGCGAGCTCGCCCTGCGGCCCGGTGGACGCCTGGGCCGTCTTGCTCAGGGTCGGCACCTGCACCGTCGTGTTCGCGGTGGCGGGCGCGGCGATGGCGCCGAGGGTCAACGCCGTCAGGCACACCACCAGCGCCGACGCGATCGCCGCGCGGAGCCGCCGACCGGCTGAGGTGACGACTCGCGCGCTGGGCAGGTGGCGACGGTGACGCGACGGCATGTGCGGGTTTCCATCCTCGACTGTGGGCACAGGTCATGGCCCCGGTGAGGCGTCATGGGCCTAGTAAGCCATCAAGCCAAAGAGGAAATTCGCAGTTCAGAGGTGATTTTCGGCGTGATCCACGCCACGCTCGGGCAAAAGGCGCCCGGTTCCTGACTGGATGTCTGAAACTTGCGTCAGCCCTCGAGCCGCACCGTGCCCAACGCGATGCGCACCATCTCCTCGCGCGGGACGACCTTGATCCGCTCACGCCCGTGCGGCTCGCCCAGGGCGCGCTCGAACGCGTCGAGCTGCTCCCAGCCAGACCACTCGATGGGCTGCACGCCGCGCGCGACCAGGAAGTCGACGACGGCCTGCGGGTCGGGCTCTGCCGCGGTCGCGAACTCCGGCGCCGGGCTCTCCACGCCGCCCGCGTCCTCGACGAGGTGTCGGATGGTCTCGGAGGCATCCGACTTGGTGTGGCCGATGAGGCCGACGGGCCCCCGCTTGATCCAGCCGGTGGCGTACACGCCCGGCATGGCCTCGCCGTCCACGTCCACGACCCGGCCCTCGCGGTTGGGGATCACACCGGCGACCTCGTCGAATGGGATGTCCACCAGCGGGGAGCCGAAGTAGCCCACCGCGCGGTACACCGCCTGCACCGGCCAGTCGTGCGTCTCGCCGGTGCCCGTGACGTTGCCGTCGCCGTTGAGCGCGGTGCGCTCGGTCCGCAGGCCGACCACCTTGCCGTCCTCGCCCAGCACCTCCACGGGCTTGTGCAGGAAGTGCAGGTGGATGCGGCGGCTCGCTGTGAACTCCTCGGGCTCCTTGAGCGTCCAGTCCGTGAGGGTCTTGACGACCTGCTTGGTCTGGTTCGAAGAGTGGATCGCGGCCATCGAGCCCTCGTCGAACTCGAAGTCCTCCGGGTAGACGATGACGTCCACATCCGGCACGTGGCCCAGCTCGCGCAACTCCAGCGGGGAGAACTTCACCTGAGCGGGACCGCGGCGCGCGAACACGTGCACGTCGGTGACCGGGGACGCCTTGAGGATGTCGTAGACGTTCGCCGGGATCTCGGTGGGCAGCAGGTCGTCGGCGTGCTTGGCCAGCACCCGCGCGACGTCGAGCGCCACGTTGCCGGCGCCCAGCACCGCGACCTCGCGGGCCTCCAGCGGCCAGGTGCGCGGGGCGTCCGGGTGCCCGTCGTACCAGGACACGAAGTCCGCGGCGCCGAACGAGCCTTCCAGGTCGATGCCCGGGATGGGCAGCGCCGCGTCCCGGATGGAGCCGGTGGAGAAGATCACCGCGTCGTAGAACTGGCGCATGTCCTCGAGCTTGAGGTCGACGCCGTACTCGACGTTCGCGAGCAGCCGGATGTCGCCGCGCTCGAGCACCTTGTGCAGGGCGACGATGATCTGCTTGATCCGCGGGTGGTCGGGCGCCACGCCGTAGCGCACGAGCCCGAACGGCGCGGGCAGCCGCTCGAAGAGGTCGATGCTCACATCGAGCCCGGTCTTCGAGAGGATGTCGGCCGCGTAGATGCCGGCGGGGCCGGCGCCGACGATGGCCACACGCAGAGGTCGGTTCGTGCTCACGGGACGCGGGTGCCTTCCGGTCGAGGAGCCCAGGCAACGGGAGGGTCCGGCGGCCGCGCCCAGGGACCGGGTCCGCCGGACGCGCCGCGCGGCGGGTTGCCGGGCGTGCTGATGCCCAGCCAGTGTACGGCGGCGACCAAGGGCGCCCTCAGGCGGCGGCCACGATGCGGACAGACCGGACATGTCGGCGCGGCGCGGCTGCTGGACGAATCGCGCAGCCCACGACGCCGGGGACATAGGTTCAGCACGTGACCACCGACTCGCCCGCCGCCCGGACCTCCGCGAGCGCCTCAGACCCCGGCGCCCTCGACCGGATCGGCCTCGCCACCGGGCTCAGCGCCTACGTGCTCTGGGGGATGCTCCCCCTGTACTTCCCCCTGCTCCAGCCTGCCGGCGCCCTCGAGATCATCGGGCACCGCATCATCTGGTCGCTCGGGTTCTGCGCGCTGCTCCTCGCGGTCACCCGTGGCTGGCGCCCGTTCGCGGCCACGCTGCGCTCCCGGCGCACCATGGGGCTGCTGGTCGTGGCGGCCGTCGTGCTCGCCGTCAACTGGCTCGTCTTCGTGTATGGGGTGCTCTCGGACCAGGTGGTCGACGCCGCGCTCGGGTACTTCATCAACCCGCTGGTCACCGTGGCCCTGGCCGTGCTCGTGCTGCACGAGCGGCTGCGCCCGGCGCAGTGGGCCGCAGTCGGGATCGGCGCCGCCGCCGTGGTGGTCATCACCGTGGGCTCCGGGCGCCTGCCGTGGATCGCGCTCGCCCTCGCGGGGTCCTTCGGCCTCTACGGGCTGCTGAAGAACCGGGTGGGCCGCACGGTCGGCGCCGTGCCCGGCCTCGCCGTCGAGACGCTCGTCCTGGCGCCAGTCGCCCTCGGCTACCTCCTGGTGCTCGAGGTCTCCGGGAACGGGACGTTCGTGGCGCACGGCGGATGGCACGTCGCCGCCCTCGTCGCCTCCGGCGTCATCACCGCAGTGCCGCTGCTGCTCTTCGGCTCCGCGGCCCGCCGGCTCCCGCTGAGCGTCGTCGGCATGATGCAGTACCTGGCGCCCGTGATGCAGCTCGCCATCGGCGTCCTGGTGTTCCGCGAGGCGATGCCGCCGGCGCGGTGGTGGGGCTTCAGCCTGGTGTGGCTCGCCCTCGTCGTGCTGACCGTCGACGGCCTGCGCGCACGCCGACCGCACAGCCCGCCACGGCCCTCAGCCGATCACGCCGCCAGCGCCCCGCCCGTCGAGGCCCCGCCCCCCAACGCCCCGCCCATCAGCGGGGAGCCGGGCCAGCCTGCCGGGCCCTCGGTCACGGCTGCGGAGCGTCCACCACGACCACAGTGACGTTGTCCCGGCCGCCTGCGGCCACCGCAGCGGCCACCAGCGCCTCCGCGGCGTCCTGCGGATGCGGCCACGAGCGCAGCAGGCCCGCGATCATCGCGTCGTCCAGCTCGCCAGTCAGCCCGTCCGAGCACACCAGCATCCGGTCGCCCGGCTCCACCGGCAGCAGGAGGTAGTCGGCGGCGAGGGACGAGCCCGCGCTGAGCGAGCGGGTCACCACATGACGGCGGGCGTGATGCGCGGCCTCGGCGGGCGTGATGTGACCCGCGTCGACAAGCTCCTGCACCTCCGAGTGGTCCACGCTGAGCTGCTGCAGCACGTCGCCCTGCAGCCGGTAGGTGCGCGAGTCGCCGAGGTTCACCATCAGCCAGTGCGGCACGCCATCCCGCCACGTGAGCAGCACCCCGGAGACGGTGGTGCCGGGGCTGCGGCCCAACGTCGGTGGCAGCGCCTGCAGCAGCGAGCGCGCCGCCTCGAGCCGACGCTGCACATCCGGCTCGCGCACGTCCTGGGCTGTGACCAGTCGGCGCAGCGCGCTCACCGCCGCCGCACTCGCCACCTCCCCGGCGGCGTGGCCGCCCATCCCGTCCGCCACGATGAAGACCGGGGGCTCGGCCACGAAGCTGTCCTCGTTGGACGCCCGACGCGTGCCGATGTCCGTCGCCGCGCCCCAGGCGGGCTGGGCGCTCATCGGGCTTCCACCCGGAAGGAGCGCTCGCCGAATCGGACCGACCATCCCGGGCCGATGTGCGCCCGGGCTCCTGCGGGGAGCGCTGACAGCGAGCCGTCTGGCGACATGAGCACCGTCCCGTTCGTCGAGCCGCGGTCGATCAGCCACAGACCCGACGGTTCGGGGCCGAACACCAGGTGGAGCTTGGAGATGGACCGCGACGGGTCGTCGATGGCGACCGCGTGGGCCAGCGGCGCGGCGTGGGCGTCAGCCGGGCGCCGGCCCACGGCCCCGTCGCCCACCACGTCGACCTGCTCGCCGGTGTCGAAGACGAGCCGCACCTCGACCGCCGCGTGGCGCGCCGAGGGGGTGGCCGCCGCGGGCTGCTGCGCCGGCGACACGGCGTGTGCCTGGAGGGATTCCACCGGCCCGGCATGCGCCGGCTGTCGGGTCACCGGCGTGACATGCGCGGACCGCACGAACACCGCGGGCGCGGCGGCTGTGCCCCGACGGGTCACCGGCGCGGACGGCGAGCGGCGCAGCACCAGGGTTCCCGCGGCCTTGTCATGCCAGCCCCGCTGGACCGGGCCCCGGTCCCACGCGCCCGAGCCGGCCACCACGTAGGCGCCCACGCCGAGCACCAGGCCGCCGGCGCCGACCACCACGTTGCGCAGGAGCACCCGACCCACCCCGGCGGGGAGCCCGGTGGCCGAGGAGACGGTGCGAATGCCGAGCAGCAGGTTCCCGAGCGTCGTCCCCGTCCGCGCTTCCGCGATCCACTGGGCGAGGGCCACGACGCCCCCGAGCGCGACGGCGATGAGGGCCGGGGCCAGGGCCGCGAGACCGCTCTGCGGGCCCAGCGCCCCGCTGGCCGCCACGAGGCCGCCGAGGGCCACGGCGCCGGCCGTGAGCTGGTCGACCAGCAGCGCCACGACCCGGGGGCCGACAGCGGCCACGTGGTCAGGCGGCACCGCGATGACGCCGCCCCGGGGAGCGGGCGAGACCTGCGGCGACGGGCCCGTGTCGGACGCGCGCGTGTCAGACGAGCGCGTCCCACGGGGGGATCCCGCGCCACCCGGGAGGCCAGCGCCCGGCGGCCGAAGCTCTGCGGTCATCGTCGGTCCCGTCCGTCAGCCCGTGGGCATCTTCAGGAGGCGCGGTCCACGAGGGACTCCGCGAACGACACGAGGGCGTCCTTCACCGGCCCTGCCGGCAGCGGCGCCAGCTCGGCCACGGCGGCCCGGACCAGCGCGATCGCACGGGCGCGCGTCTCCTCCACCACCGGGTGAGTGCGCAGCGCCGCCACAGCCCGGGCGAGGTCGTCGTCGGAGGACAGGTCGCTGTCGAGCAGCGTCACGAGCTCACGCTCGGCAGCGGTGCCGTCGGCGGACGCGGCCCGGCGGCGGAGCAGCAGCGCGGGCATCGTCGGCACGTGCTCGCGCAGGTCGGTGCCGGGCGTCTTGCCGGTGACGCTCGCGTCGGAGGTGAGGTCGATGACGTCGTCGGCGAGCTGGAACGCGACGCCGACCTTCTCGCCGAAGCTCGTGACGATCTGCACCACGTCGGGGCGGCAGCCCGCGAACATCGCGCCGAACCGAGCTGATGTGGCCACCAGCGACGCCGTCTTGTCGGCCAGCACCTGCAGGTAGAACTCCACCGGGTCGTCGCCGGGGCGCGGCCCCACGGTCTCGTGGAGCTGGCCCAGGCACAGCCGCTCGAAGGTGGTGGCCTGAATCCGCACGGCCTCGGGGCCCAGCCCCGCGACCATCACCGACGCCCGGGCGAACAGCAGGTCGCCGGTGAGGATGGCCACCTGGTTGCCCCACACCTCATGCGCCGCCGGCGCCCCGCGCCGCACGGGCGCGGAGTCCATGACGTCGTCGTGGTAGAGCGAGGCGAGGTGTGTGAGCTCGACCACCACCGCCGCGTCGAGCACCTCGCGCCGCGCGCCGTCGCCGAGCTCGGCGGCGAGCAGCGTCAGCAGGGGTCGCAGCCGCTTGCCGCCCGCGTTGACGAGGTGCCGCGAGGCGTCGTCCGCGAGCGTGTCGGCGTGGCTGACGGCGTCGCGCAGCCGCTCCTCGACGAGCGAGAGCCGCCCCGTCAACAGGTCGGCCAACGCCGGATCGGTCAGCGGGAGGGAGGTTGCAGAGCTCACGGGATGAACTTAGCCGCCTCGGCCACCAGATCGAGAACCGGGGACGGCAGCACGCCCAGCGCGATGGTGATCAGGGCGCACGCCGCGACCGCCACCGCGGTGAGCCCCTGGGCCGCCACGACTGTGGTGGTGGACGTGACGGGCGTGCCGTCGCCGTCCTCCCCGGAGCCCGCGGGCGCCGTGAAGAACATCAGCACGATGATCCGCACGTAGAAGAACACCGCCGCGGCGGAGGCGAGCACGCCGATGAGGGCGAGCGGCCACGCGCCGGCGGCCACCGCCGCGGAGAACACCGTGAACTTGCCCATGAAGCCCGCCGTGAGCGGGATGCCCGCGAACGAGAGCAAGAACAGCGTGAACGTCAGCGCCGTCCACGGGTGCGTGCGGCCGAGGCCAGCCCACTGGGACAGGTGGGTGGCCTCGCCGATGACGACGCCGCCCCCAGCCTCACTGCTTCCAGCCTCGCCGCCCTCGACCGTGGCTCCCTCGCTCGCGCCGACCGCGACCGCCACCGGCGCCACGCTCCGCTCACGGACCAGCGACACGATGCCGAAGGCGCCGACCGTCGCCGCGCCGTACGCGATGAGGTAGAACATGACGCCCGCGATGCCCTCGGCGTTCAGGGCGATGACACCCGTCAGCACGAAGCCGGCGTGCGCGATCGAGGAGTACGCCAGCATGCGCTTCATGTCCGTCTGGACGAGCGCCGCGACGGTGCCGACCACCATGGTGAGGATGGCGACGGCCCACATGCCCGCCTCCAGGTCCCACTCGAGGCCGGGCAGCACCACGTAGAAGACGCGCAGCAGGGCGCCGAAGGCCGCGATCTTGGTGCCCGCGGCCATGAACCCGGTGATGGGCGTCGGGGCGCCCTGGTACACATCCGGCGTCCACTGCTGGAACGGGACGGCGCCCACCTTGAACAGCAAGCCGACCAGCACCAGCACGGCGCCCACGATGAGCAGGCCGTCGAGCCCGGCGACCGTCTGCGTGGCAGCGGCGATGTCCGCGTAGCGCAGCGAGCCGGAGAACCCGTAGAGCAGCGCGATGCCGAACAGCAGCAGCGCGGACGCGAAGGACCCCAGCAGGAAGTACTTCATCGACGCCTCCTGGCTCAGCAGGCGGCGACGGCGCGCCAGCCCGGTGAGCAGGTACAGCGGCAGGGACAGCACCTCGAGCGCGACGAACAGCGTGAGCAGGTCGCCGGTGGCGGGGAAGATCAGCATGCCGCCCGTGGCGAAGAGCATCAGCGGGTAGACCTCGGTCTGCTGCAGGCCCTTCCGCAGCGCCACCTCCTCGTAGTCCGAGCCGGGGATCGCGGAGGCTTGCGGGGCGAACGCGTCCTCCCCCGAGTTCGTCCGGTCGGCGACGACGAGGAACGACAGCAGCGCGAGGACGGCGATAGTGCCCTGCATGACCAGTGTGGGGCCGTCGACGATGACCGCGCCGCCCAGCACCACAGTGCCGCCGGTGGCGCGGACGTCGGCCCAGAGCAGCGCGGCCGCGATGAGCGCCCCCGCGGTGGCCAGCAGCGCCAGCGTGAGCTGCGCCTGACGGCGGAGCCGGCGGGGCGCGAAGGCCTCGACGAGCACGCCGATGACGGCAGCGCCGAGCACGAGGAGGATCGGGGTCAACTGCGACCAGGCGATCTCCGGTGCCGTGAAGGCCGCGTTCACTTGTCACTCCCCTCGGTCGCCGCGTCGTTGACGAGCACTGTCGACGGCACGTCCTGCATCCCTACCTGGTCGAGCGTGATCTGGGCCGGCTCGTTGACGAACTCGAGCGCGGGCGCGGGGTAGAAGCCGATCACGAGCATGATCGCGATCAGCGGCCCCACAGCCCACCGTTCGCGCCCGGACAGGTCCGGCGTCGTCTCGAGGCCGTCCCGGACGGGACCGGTGAAGATCCGCTGGTACGTCAGCAGGATGTACAGGGCGGCGAGCACCACCGCGAACGCGGAGACCACTGCCGCCGGGCGGTCGCGGGCGAACGTGCCGATCAGCACCATGAACTCGCTGATGAACGTCGACAGGCCGGGCAGCGACAGCGCCGACAGGCCAGCCACCAGGAACGTCCCAGCGAGCACCGGCGCCACCTTCTGCAGGCCACCGAAGTCGGAGACCTTCCGCGAGCCGCGCCGCGAGATCAGGTACCCGGCGAGCAGGAACAGCGCGCCCGTGGAGAGCCCGTGGTTCACCATGTAGAACGACGATCCCGCGACGCTCATCGACGTGAAGGCGAAGATGCCCAGCACGATGAGGCCGAAGTGCGACACCGATGTGTACGCGATGAGCCGCATGAGGTCCTGCTGCGCGATGGCGAGCAGCGCGCCGTACAGGATCGAGATGACCGCCAGCACGATGACCACGGGGGCCGCCCACTGCGCCGCGTTCGGGAACAGCGGCAGGCACAGCGTCAGCATCCCGAACGTGCCGACCTTGTCGAGCACGCCCACCAGCAGCACCGAGGTGCCCGCCGGGGCCTGCTCGGCGGCGTCGGGCAGCCAGGTGTGCACCGGGAACATCGGCGCCTTGATCGCGAACGCGAGGAAGAACGCGACGAACAGCCAGCGCTCAGTGCCGACCGACAGGTCGAGCCCCGCCAGGTTCTCGGTGAGGAAGCCCTGCGGGCCGCCGGGGCCCTCGAGGAACAGCACGATGACGCCCACGAGCATCACCAGGCCGCCCGCGAGCGAGAACAGCAGGAACTTCACGGCCGCGTAACGGCGCCGCACCCCGCCGAACTGCCCGATCAGGAAGTAGACCGGGATGAGCATGGCCTCGAAGAGCACGTAGAACAGGAAGACGTCGCGCGCCGCGAACACCGCGACCATGAACACCTGCGTGAGCAGGATCAGGGCCATGTAGTGGCGCAGCTGGTTGGTGACGACCTCCTTGGTGCTGCCCTGCTCGTTCCAGGCCGCGAGCAGCACCACGGGCACGAGCACCACGGACAGGAGCACCAGCAGGAGGCCCACGCCATCGACGCCCACCGCGTAGCTGACCCCCAGGGCGGGGATCCACGCGTGGGTCTCGACGAGCTGGTGCACGCCGGCCTGGGCCGTGTCGAAGGACAGGACCGCGCCGACGGCGAGGAGGACCTCAGCGAGGGAGAAGCCGAGCGCGACCGGCCGCACAAGGCGACGGCGCGTGGCAGGCAGGGCCCACACCGCCGCGGCTCCGAGGAGCGGCAGGACGATGAGGGCGGTGAGCCAGGGGAATCCGGAGGACATCGACGCGGCTCTCTCTCAGATCCGGGGGGCCAGGACGGCGACGACGAGGACGACGAGCCCGATGAGCATCGTCGCGGCATACTGCCGCACGAAGCCCGTCTGCAGCTTGCGGATGACGTCGCCGCTGCGGACCACCAGCCGGGCCAGGCCCGAGAACCCGCCGTCCACGACCTGGCGGTCGAGGTAGACGAGCGAACGGGTCAGGTGCTGGCCGGGCTCGACCAGCAGCGCGTCGTTGACCGCGTCCTGGTACAGGTCCGCGCG
>JAEWEI010000055.1 GCA_023389545.1 Actinomycetes bacterium
GGGCCTGGAGCGCGCTCCAGGTCAAGCCGTGCGCGCGCCGGCGCACGCGAGCCCGCCGCGCCCAGCACACTGTGGGCATGGCGACCACTGTGGGCATGGCGACGCACACCCCGGCCGAGGCCGCGCGACGCAGCGGATTCAGCATCGACACGCTCCGCTACTACGAGCGGATCGGGCTGCTCACGGGCGTCGAGCGGGACGCCGGAGGCCGCCGCCGGTACTCCGACGGCGACCTGGGGTGGCTGGAGATCCTGCGGTGCCTGCGCGACACGGGCATGCCGATCGCCACGATGCGCCGCTATGCCGGCCTCGCGCTCGCGACGGGGGCGGAGGCGGACCAGACGATCCCCGAGCGGCTCGAGATCCTCGAGGAGCACGCCGCCGAGGTCGCCACCACGATCGCGCTGCTCACCCGGCAGCAGGAGCACCTGACCGAGAAGATCGCGTACTACCGCAGAGTCTCAGGCGCGGTGTCAGGCGCAGCGCCTGTCGCCCACGCGGCGCCGGACACCCACATGAGCGCCGCGGCTCACACGTCGTAGGTGACCACCAGTGGCGCGTGGTCGCTGAACCGCTGGTCGTAGGACTCGGCGCGGTCCACCTCGGCAGTCCGGGCCAGATCGGCCAGGCCAGGAGTGGCGAGCTGGTAGTCGATCCGCCACCCGGCGTCGTTGTCGAACGCCTGCCCGCGCCACGACCACCACGTGTAGGGCCCGGGGCCGTCGCCGCCGAGCTCGCGGCCCAGGTCGCGCCAGCCCAGCTCGTCGAACCAGCGGTCCAGGTAGGCGCGCTCCTCCGGCAGGAACCCGGCGGCCTTGAGGTTGCCCTTCCAGTTCTTGATGTCGACGTTCTTGTGCGCGATGTTCAGGTCCCCCGCCACGACCACGTGCTGCCCGGAGCCCGCGAGCTCGGCGAGCCGCTTGGTCACGTGGTCCAGGAACGCGTACTTCTCGTCCATCTTGGGCGTGCCCGCCGTCCCCGAGTGGATGTAGGTGGAGACGACCGTGACCTGCTGCGTGGAGCCGTCCTTGGCGGGGACCTCGAGGTCGGCCTCGACCCAGCGCCCGGTGTCCACCGGAACGCCGGTGGCGAGGCCGATGCGGATGGCGCTCATGGGCAGGCGGGACGCGATGGCGACGCCTGCGCGGCCCTTGATCTCGCACGCCTCATGCGCGAGGTCCCACTCGGACGTCGGCAGGAAGTCGCTGAGGATCTCGTCAGGCGCCCGGACCTCCTGCAGCAGCATGACGTCCGGCTTGCGGGTCTCGACCCACTCGGACATGCCGCGCTTGTAGGCGGCCCGGATCCCGTTGACGTTGGCGGTGGCGATGGTCAGCACGCGGCACATCCAACCTCATGCCGCTGACAAGCCGCCGCGCCGTCCCATGCGCGCCGCGGCGCGCGCCCGGTGGCTGGACCGGGCGCGCCGGGCGGGGGCGAGCCGTGCGGGGGCGAGCCGTTGGGCTCAGACCCCGTCGTACGCCGCCTGGAGCGCCGGGAGGTCCAGCTTCTGCATGGTGTACATCGCCTGCGTGGCGCGCGCCGACGCCTCGGTGTCGTCGCTGAACAGCAGCGAGTCCAGGGCCGTGGGGACCACCTGCCAGGACAGGCCGTACCGGTCCTTGAGCCAGCCGCACTGGCTGGGCTCGCCGCCGTCGGCCAGCAGCGCGTCCCAGTAGTGGTCGACTTCCTCCTGGCTCTCACACGCGATGATCATCGAGAACGACTCGTCGAGGGTGAAGGCTGGGCCGGCGCTCAACGCGGTCACCGGCATCCCGTCGAGGGTGAACTCGACGATGAAGGCGGACCCCTCGGGGACGTTCACCCCCGCTGGCGCCTTGACGACCCTGGTGACCTCGGAATTCGGGATCAGCGACGTGTAGAAGCGGGCGGCCTCCTCGGCCTGCGAGTGGTACCAGAGGTGCGGGCTGACGATTCCCATGATGGTTCCCTCCGACGACGTGGGGTCACAGGTACTGACCACGCCGAGGAGGCGAACTCATCGGCCGCTCAACCGGCCAGGCGCTCCGCGGTGTCCACAACGTTGCTGAGCAGCATCGCCCGTGTCATCGGCCCGACGCCGCCGGGGTTCGGCGACACCCAGGACGCGATCTCGCGCACCGCCGGGTCGACGTCGCCGACCACCCGGGACTTGCCCGTCTCGGGGTCGGTGGCGCGGGAGACGCCCACGTCCACGACCACGGCGCCGGGCTTCACGATGCCGGGAGAGATGATCCCGGGCACCCCTGCGGCCGCCACGATGACGTCGGCGTTGCGGGTGTGCTCGGCGAGGTCGGCGGTGCCGGTGTGGGTGAGCGTCACCGTCGCGTTGATCGCCCGACGGGTCAGCAGCAGGCCGATCGACCGGCCCACTGTGGTGCCCCGCCCGACGACAGTGACGTCGGCGCCCGCGAGCTCGATGCCGTGCCGCTCCAGCAGCTCGATGATGCCGCGCGGCGTGCAGGGCAGCGGCGAGTCGATGGGCTCGTTGACCCGCAGCACCAGCCGCCCCAGGTTCGTGGGGTGCAGGCCGTCGGCGTCCTTGGCGGGGTCGATGAGCTCCAGCACCCGGTGCGTGTCGATGCCCTTCGGCAGGGGCAGCTGCACGATGAACCCGGTGCAGGCCGGGTCGTTGTTGAGCCGGGCGACGGCGTCCTCGACCTCCTGCTGCGTGGCCGTCTCCGGCAGGTCCTCGCGGATGGACGCGATGCCGACCTCGGCGCAGTCCTTGTGCTTGCCGTTGACGTACCAGCGCGAGCCCGGGTCGTCGCCGACCAGCAGGGTGCCCAGCCCGGGGCGCACCCCGCGCGCGGCGAGCGCGGCCACCCGGGCCGTGAGCTCGCCCTTGATGGCGGCCGCTGTGGCCGTGCCGTCCAGAACCTGTGCGGTCATCTCACTCTTCCTTCGCGAGCGGACGCCGGACCCGGCCCCAGGCTGCCCACACGGGGGCGCCCGGGCCGGGATCCGGCGGCACGGCGGGTCAGTACTGCTGGAGCCCGGCGTAGAGCGGGTGCGCGTCGGTGAGCTTCTGCACGCGTGCGCGCAGCGCCTCGACGTCGGCCTTCTGGCCGTCGACCAGCGCGGTGGCGATGATGTCGGCCACCTCGGCGAACTCCGCGTCGCCGAAGCCCCGCGTCGC
Organism: Actinomycetes bacterium; assembly: GCA_023389545.1. GTDB lineage: Bacteria > Actinomycetota > Actinomycetes > Actinomycetales > Cellulomonadaceae > Cellulomonas_A. The sequence continues at coordinate 3,140 of JAEWEI010000055.1, forward strand.
GAGCGCGGGCGTGCCGATGCGCAGGCCCGACGTGACGCGCGGGGGGCGCGGGTCGAAGGGCACCGCGTTGCGGTTCACAGTGATGCCGACGGCGTGCAGGAGGTCCTCGGCCTGCTGGCCGTCGAGGTCAGAGTGCCGCAGGTCGACGAGCACCAGGTGCACGTCGGTGCCGCCGGTCAGCACCGAGACCCCGGCGCCGGCGACGTTGGCCGCCGTGAGGCGCTCGGCGATGAGCTTCGCGCCGGAGAGCGTGCGCTCCTGGCGGTCGCGGAACTCCGGCGAGCCAGCGATCTTGAAGGAGACGGCCTTGGCGGCGACCACGTGCATGAGGGGCCCGCCCTGCTGGCCGGGGAAGACCGCCGAGTCGATCTTCTTGGCGTACTCCTGCTTGGACAGGATGAAGCCGGAGCGGGGGCCGCCGATCGTCTTGTGCACCGTGGAGGACACCACGTCGGCGTACG
>JAEWEI010000162.1 GCA_023389545.1 Actinomycetes bacterium
ACGTCCCGATCCACGTGCGCTCCTCGTTCTCCGCGCACCCCGGGACGATGGTCATGAACTACGAGCCCGCCGAGGGCGCCGACGAGGGAGCAGACGTGATGGAGCAGCCGATCATCGCGGGGGTCGCGCACGACAGCAGCGAGGCCAAGATCACCGTCGTGGGGGTGCCGGACGTGCCGGGCACCGCCGCGCACATCTTCGAGGTCGTCGCCGGGTCCGGCGCGAACATCGACATGATCGTGCAGAACGTCTCGGCCGCCGCGACGGGCCTGACGGACATCTCGTTCACGCTGCCTGCGGCCGACGGGACCGTGGCGATGACAGCGCTGAGCGAGAACCAGGGCGACATCGGGTTCGAGTCGCTGCAGTACGACGACACGATCGGCAAGCTCTCGCTGATCGGCGCGGGCATGAAGTCGCACCCGGGAGTCTCGGCGCGGCTGTTCGCGGCGCTCTCCGCGGCGGGCATCAACATCGAGATGATCTCCACGTCGGAGATCCGGATCTCCGTGGTCACGCGGGCCGACCAACTGGCAGACGCCGTGCGTGCGGTGCACACGGCATTCGATCTGGACAGCACCGAGGACGAGGCCGTGGTCTACGGCGGGACGGGGCGTTAGTCATGGCAGCAGGGCTGCGGGTCGGGATCGTCGGCGCGACGGGGCAGGTGGGCGCCGTGATGCGCCGGCTGCTCGAGGAGCGCGACTTCCCGGTCGCTGAGATCCGGTTCTTCGCGTCGGCCCGCTCGGCGGGCACGACCCTGCCGTGGAAGGGCACGGAGGTCGTCGTCGAGGACGCCGCCACCGCCGACCCGTCGGGGCTGGACATCGCGCTGTTCTCGGCCGGGGGCTCCACCTCCAAGGCCCAGGCGCCGCGGTTCGCCGCCGCCGGGGCGACGGTCATCGACAACTCGTCGGCGTGGCGCATGGACCCCGACGTGCCGCTGGTCGTCTCGGAGGTCAACCCCGAGGCGGTGCGCGAGGCGTCCAAGGGCATCATCGCGAACCCGAACTGCACCACGATGGCCGCGATGCCCGTGCTCAAGGCGCTGCATGACGAGGCCGGGCTGCGGCGCATGATCGTCTCGACGTACCAGGCTGTCTCCGGCTCCGGGCTCGCGGGCGCCGCCGAGCTCGACGGTCAGGTCCGTGCCGCTGTGGAGCAGGACACCCTCGCGCTGGTGCATGACGGCTCCGCGCTGGAGCTGCCCGCGCCCGAGAAGTACGTCGCGCCGATCGCGTTCAACGTGGTCGCGCTCGCCGGCAACCTGGTGGACGACGGCTCGCTGGAGACGGACGAGGAGCAGAAGCTCCGCAACGAGTCCCGCAAGATCCTGGGCCTGCCGGATCTGCTCGTCTCGGGCACGTGCGTGCGCGTTCCCGTGTTCACCGGCCACTCGCTGTCGCTCAACGTCGAGTTCGACGCGCCGCTGACGGTGGCCCGTGCCCAGGAGCTGCTGCTCGGCGCGCCGGGCGTGGAGCTGGCGGGCGTGCCGACGCCGTTGGCCGCCGCCGGTGGCGACACATCGCTGGTGGGCCGCATCCGCCAGGACCCGGGCGTCCCGGACGACCGCGGCCTCGCGCTGTTCATCAGCAACGACAACCTGCGCAAGGGCGCGGCGCTCAACGCCGTGCAGATCGCGGAGCTCATCGCCGCCGACCGCCTGCCGGAGGGCGTCTCCGCCTGAGGATCGTGAACTGGACGGCCCCGACACCCCTGAGGGAGTCGGGGCCGTTCGGCGTCCGCGGCCGGCAGCCGTGGCGGATCAGTCCAGCAGCGCGGCGGTGATCGTCGGCCCGTGCTCGACGAGCCACGCCTCCCGGCGGCGGATCACGTCGCCGACCCCGTCCGCCCACATGCGCGCCCACCCGCCGCCGTCGACGTCGGCCCGGTGGCGCATGACGTGCCAGGACCGCCGGGACCGTAGCACCGTGACGTCAACTAGCCGGGCGCGGGCGTCGAGGCCCAGCCCGTAGGCGTCGGCGAAGAGCCGGCAGCGGCGCGGCACGTCGGCGTCGGCCAGCAGTGGATCGCGGTCGCGAGGGGCTGCGAGCGGCGCCCAGTGCGTGAGGGCGTTGACGACCTCGTCGAGCCGGGTGGCGGGTTTCGCGAGGTCGAAGTCGATGAGGGCGACTGCCCTGTCGTCGCGGAACACCACGTTCTCGGGCGTGACGTCCATGTGCCCGACCAGCTCAGGCGGGTCGAGCGTGGCGGCGCGGACGTCCGGGTGGTCGATGGCGGGCCCGTCGAGCACGGAGCCCGGTGGGGGGATGAATCCGGCCACCGCGTCGTCGTATCGGCGCAGCAGGCGCGCGACGGACCGGAGCCGGTCCTCGTCGGCCGCCCAGCGGGGCCGGGGCCGCCCGGCGACCTCGCCCTCGATGAAGGTGAGGACCTCCCGCCCCTGATCGTCGACGCCGAGGAGGCGCGGGGCGCCGTCGAAGCCGACCCGTTCGAGGTGGCGCAGCAGCGCATGGACCAGCGGGGAGTGCGGCCCGAGCGGCCGGCGCACGGTGTCGCCGGCGCGGACGACGCCGACCGTCACGTCGCCGCCCAGCAGGGGGATCTCCTCGACGGGGTCGACGTCCTGCCAGGCGCGCATCGTCGTAGCGTCACAGAGGCTGCCGAGCGGGATCAAGGGCTCGCGAGTCACTGCTTGACCTCAACCGCGGTTGAGGCGGCAACGTCGTGCGCATGCCAGCCACCACCGTGAACACCGGCCTGCCGCAGCGTCTGCTGCGCAACCTCTCGCGCGTGACGGGAGACGAGAAACACGACGCCGCCGCGCACTCCACACTCGACGTGCTGTGGGTGCTGTACAGCCGTGTGCTGCGGCTGACGCCCGAGTCGGGGAGGGACAGGTTCCTGCTGTCGAAGGGCCACGGGCCCGCCTCGTACTACGCAGTGCTCGCGACGGTCGGGATCATCCCGGAGGACTGGCTGGACGATCTGGCCGGCTTCACGTCGCCGTTGGGCCACCACCCGGACCGGATGCTGGTGCCGGGCGTCGAGATCTCCAGCGGGTCGCTCGGGCACGGGCTGCCGATCGCCGTGGGCCTGGCCCGCGGCCTGCTGGTCCCGGGCGCTGTCGGATCGGGCGACGTCCACGTGCTGGTCGGGGACGCCGAACTGGACGAGGGCAGCAACCACGAGGCCATCGCCCTCGCGGGCCGGTGGCGCCTGAGCCGTCTGCGGTGCGTCGTCGTCGACAACGACTCCGCCTCGCTCGGCTGGCCCGGTGGCATCGCCAGCCGGTTCGAGGTCGAGGGATGGTCGGCAGCCCATGCGGACGCCGACGATCACCTCGCGTTGCACCGCGCCCTCACCCAGCCCTCCGCAGGGCCGCACGTGACCATCGTCCGCACCGCCCGGAAGGGATCCTGATGCGCCAGCGCTTCTACGACACGATCGCCGACGTCCTCGCCACCGAGAGGCAGACCGCCCTGGTGCTGGCCGACATCGGGCCGGTGGGGCTCGGGCAGGGGACCGCGCTCGCGCAACGGGTGGTGAACGTGGGGATCCGCGAGCAGGCGATGATCGGCGTGGCGTCGGGGCTCGCGATGGCGGGCCTGCGCCCGTTCGTGCACTCGTACGCGCCGTTCCTCATCGAGCGGCCCTATGAGCAGATCAAGCTCGACCTGACGCATCAGGGCAGGGGCGCCGTGCTGGTCTCGATCGGGGCGAGCTTCGACGCCGCCAGCGAGGGGCGCACGCACCAGAGCCCCGCGGATGTCGCGCTCATCAGCGCGCTGCCCGGATGGAGCGCGCACACACCCGGGCACCCTGACGAGGTGGAGGCGCTCGTGCGCGCGGCCGCGACGTCGCAGGACTGCCAGTACCTCCGCCTGTCCAGCCAGGCCAACCCGGCGCCGTTCCCCGCCGATGGCGCCGTGCGGGTCCTGCGCCCCGGGCGTGGCCCGGCGGTCCTGGCGATCGGGCCGGCGCTGGCCCAGACGCTGCTCGCCGTCGAGGGCCTGGACGTGGCGCTGGCCTACACGTCGACTCCGCTGCCGCTCGACGCGGCGGGGCTCGCAGCGCTGATGGCGGGACGGGACCGCCTGCTCGTGGTGGAGCCGTACCTGGAGGGGACGACGGCGCCGGCGGTGCTGGCCGCGCTCGCGGGGCGCTCGGCGCGGGTCGAGTTCGCGGGGGTCCAGCGGGCCGAGGTGCGGCGGTACGGAGATCCGGTCGACCATGCGCGGCTGCATGGCCTCGACGCGGCGGGCATCCGGCGGCGCCTCACCGGCGGCTGACGGCCGGCTGCAGGCGGACCGGCCCGGCGCCGCGGGCGGCGAGCACGTCGCCGGGGTTGAGCAGGTCGCATGACCGCATCGACAGGCACCCGCACCCGATGCAGCCGACGAGCTCCTTCTCGAGCTGCAGGATGGCGCGCCGCCGCTCCTCGAGGCGGACCTTCCACACCCGGGAGACCCGCTGCCAGTCCTCGGTGGTGGGCTCGGAGTCCATGGGGAGCGCGGCGAAGGCCTCCGCGACCTCGCTCAGCGGGATGCCGAGGCGCTTGGCCACCAGGATCAGGGAGATGCGGCGCAGCATGTGCCGGGGGTAGCGGCGTTGGTTGCCAGCGGTGCGCGACGACGCGATGAGGCCGTGTCGCTCGTAGAAGTGCAGGGCTGAGACGGCCAACCCGGTGCGGTTGCTCATCTCGCCGACTGACAGCGCGTCCCGCGAGTCCATGCGCCCTCCTTGACGTGGCTCGTGTCCGCCAATGGAACCTCAATCGGCGGCGCCCTTGTGCATCGCGCGGCGCCGTGGTTCATTAGTGGAGTAACGAACCAACGAACGGATCGAAAGGGGTGAACGCCATCTTCGACGGCCGGGACCCCATCTACCTGCAGATCGCCGACCAGATCCGCGACGACATCCTCGATGGCGCGCTGAAGGAGGAGGACCAGGTCATGTCGACGACCCAGTACGCCACGACCTACCGCATCAACCCGGCCACCGCCGCGAAGGCCTTCGCCGAGCTCGTCGACGAGGGCGTGCTCTACAAGCGGCGCGGCGTCGGGATGTTCGTCGCGACCGGCGCCCGGGCAGCACTCGCAGCGCGCGGACGGGAGCGGTTCTTCACTGACGTGCTCGACCCCGCCGTGCAGGAGGCGCGCCGGCTCGGCATCGACCTCGAGGACGTCATCGCCCGGATCCGGCTCGGCGGCGCCACCCCTGAGAGCACCTCCGAAGGAGAGTCATGAGCGGCTTCGGCGTCCAAGTCCGCGACCTGACCGTCCGCTACGGCAGCGAGACGGCCCTCGACCGCGTGAGCCTCGACATCAACCCCGGGACCATCACGGGCCTGCTGGGGCGCAACGGCTCCGGCAAGACGACCCTGCTCTCCGTGCTGGCGGCCTTCCGGCGCCCGACCACCGGGAGCGTGCTCGTCGACGGCGAGGACCCCTGGGAGAACCCCCGCGTGACGCAGGGCATCGGCCTGGTCCGCGAGGGCGGCGACTGGCTCGACGACCGCATCAGCGCGTCGATCGACTACCTGGCGGACAGCAGGCCGCACTTCGACCGCGACCTCGCCGAGCGGCTGCTGGACGCCTTCAAGCTGAGCCTGCGCACCAAGCGGACCGCGCTGTCCCGTGGGCAGAAGTCGGCGATGAGCGCGTCCCTGGGCATCGCGGCCCGCACCGAGCTGACCATGCTCGACGAGGTCTACCTGGGGATGGACGCCCCGTCCCGCTACGCCTTCTACGACGCGCTGCTCGCCGACTACCTCGAGCACCCGCGCACCATCGTGCTCTCGAGCCACCTCATCGACGAGATCGACAGGCTGTTCGAGGACGTCGTGATCCTGCAGGACGGCAACGTGCTGCTGGCCGAGGGCGCCGACGAGCTCCGGTCGCGCGGGACCACAGTCACCGGCCCCGCCGAGAAGGCCGCGGCGTTCGCCGTCGGGCGGGACGTTGTCGGCCAGCAGGAGCTGGGCCCCACGCTGCGCCTCACCCTGTTCGGGGACCCCCGCCCCGGCGACGTCGCCCGGGCGCGTGAGCTGGGCGTCGACCTGGGCCCCGTCGACCTGCAGGACCTGTTCGTCCACCTGACCGCCGAGCCCTCTGACCGCGCCCCGCGCGGCACGGGCACTGACCGGAAGTCCGAGGTGCCCCGATGAGCGCCGTCGTCGCCCGCCCCGCCGCGCGTCCTGTGCGCCGCAGCCCGCTGGCCCGCACGATCCGGCACCAGCTCACCGCGCAGCTCTACGTGGGCGCCTGGTTCTGGGCGATCATCCTGTTCGGCGTGGTGGTCGCGACCCTCATCGTGTCGAGGTTCGGCGCCGTTGAGACGAGCATCATGCAGTACGCCCGGCAGGGCACGCTGTGGTTCCCGTTCTCGATGATGATCTTCCTGCTGTCAGCGGGCTTGACGCCCCATGTCGCCGCGGGCATGACCCGGCGGTCGTTCGCCGCCGCGGCGACGGCGGTGAGCCTGATCGTGGCCGCCGCGAACGCGCTGGTGCTCGTGGGGCTGCTCCAGGTCGAGCGCGCCGTCTACTCCGCCGCGGGATGGACGCAGTCGCTCACCGACGGCGGGCTGGACCTCGTCTCGTCCACCAGCGACATCGGGCCGCTTCTGGCCGCCCTCGTGGTGACCGGCGCGGCGGCCACCGCCAGCGGGCTCGTGGTCGGCGTCGTCTACTACCGCGCCGGCGGCTGGTGGGGGACGTTGACGCTGCCGCTGACCGTCGGGCCGATCCTCATCGTCGGCCAGCTCCTGTCCGGGACGATCGGGCCGTTCGGCGTCCCCGTGCTCGGCGAGGACACCTGGGCCACCGACACCGCATCCGGCCTCGCGCTGCGCACCGCTGTGTCCGCCGCCCTCATCGCCCTCCTGCTCGCCGTCTTCCACCGGCTCACCCGAACCACGCCCCTGGGCAAGCCCGTCGTCTGAGCCGCGTTCGCCACCCCAGCCACCACAGCCACCACCGCCGAGCCCGCCAGGCTCCCGTCGAGAGGACCCGTCATGCCAGCGACACCCGTGATCCAGGTGGAGCACCTGCGCAAGGCCTACGGCAGCAAGGTGGCCGTGGAGGACGTCAGCCTGACCGTCGCCCGCGGGGAGATCGTGGGCATCCTCGGCCCGAACGGCGCCGGCAAGACCACCACCGTGGAGTGCCTGGCCGGGCTGCGCGTGCCCGACGCCGGGCGGGTGCGGGTGCTGGGCATGGACCCGCAGGCCGACAAGGCGCGCGTCAAGGAGGTGCTCGGCATGCAGCTCCAGGAGAGCGAGCTGCCCGCGAAGCTCAAGGTGCGCGAGGCCCTCGACCTGTACGCGTCGTTCTACGCGGACCCGGCGGATCCGGCCGCGCTGCTCGCGGACCTGGGGCTGGCCGAGCGGGCCGAGGCCCGGTTCGAGCAGCTCTCCGGGGGGCAGAAGCAGCGCCTGTCCGTGGCGCTGGCCCTGATCGGCAACCCGCAGGTCGCGGTGCTCGACGAGCTGACCACAGGCCTGGACCCGCAGGCCCGACGCGACACCTGGGGGCTCGTCGAGCGCGTCCGGGACCGCGGCGTCACGGTGCTGCTGGTCACCCACTTCATGGAGGAGGCCGAGCGGCTCTGCGACCGGGTGGTGCTGATCGACGCGGGCCGGGTGATCGCCACCGGCACGCCCGCCGAGGTCGCCGAGCAGGCGAGCGGCGGCCAGCGCCTGCGGTTCCGCGCGTCGGCCCCCGTGCCGGCGAGCGTCATCGAGGCCCTGCCCAGCGTCACCTCGGCGCGGGGCCCCGACCCGGTGGGCGAGTACGACGTGCGCGGCGCCGGCTCGGTGGTCCAGGACGTCCTGGTCGAGCTCGCCGGCCGGGGCGTCACCGCCGACACGGTGCGGGTCGAGGGCGGCACGCTGGACGACGCCTTCGTGGCGCTCACCGGCCGCGCCCGCAGCACGGAGAACGGCGCCACTCAGAACGTCCCCACCCCGCCCGCCACCACCCCGTCGGAGGTCTGACATGTCTGCCACAGCCACCAGCCCGCGGGTCTTGGGCCGTCTCACGATGACGGAGGCCCGGCTGCTCGGCCGCCAGCCCTCCGCGTGGTTCTTCAGCCTGCTGTTCCCCGTGGTGCTGCTCCTGGCCCTCGGGCTCCTGATGCCGTGGGCCGATCAGCCGTTCGACGACCGTGACCCGGTGCTGTCCCAGATCAACGGCATCACCGGCTACACGCCCACGGTGCTGGCGCTCGCGGTCGGCACCGTGGCCTACTCCACGCTGCCGGCGGTGGTGGTCGCCTACCGGGAGAAGGGCGTGCTGCGCCGACTGGCCACCACCCCGCTGCCGGCGTCGCGGCTGCTCACCGCGCAGCTCCTGGTGCTGGGCGCCACGCTGATCGCCGCGGCACTGCTGGCCGTCGGCGCCGGCGTCGCGGTGCTCGACGTGTCGCTGCCTGCCGATCCGCTCGTGGTGGTGCTGGCCTTCGTCCTCGCGGCGGCGGCGTCGCTCGCGGTGGGCTGCCTCATCGCGGCGCGGGTCGGCTCGGTGGGCGGCGCCACGGGCATCGGCATGACCGTGTACTTCGTGTCGCTGTTCTTCGCGGGGGTGTGGATGCCGCTGCCGCTCATGCCGGAGGTGGTGCAGACCATCAGCGAGTGGACGCCGCTGGGCGCCGCGTCACAGGCGCTGGCCGCCGGCTGGTACGGCCAGGCGTTCCCGGCCCTCGAGCTGGCCGTGATGGCGGGGTGGACGGTGCTGCTGGTGCCGCTCGCCGCGAAGCTGTTCCGCTGGACGTGACGGGCGGCCGGGGCCCCGCGCGCCCGTCGCTGAGCCCCACCTGAGTTCCCGAAACGCTTCACGCTCTGGTGCGACAGGGCCCACCTGCTGAGGGTGGGTCCTGTCGCCCGCTGGGCGCATCGACGCGGGCCCGGGCGACGCTGCCCTCCCTCCCCGATGCGCGGACGACACAGCACCTCGCGGTCGATCGACGCGCCCGCGCCCGTCGTCAGCGTGTCGCGCAGCCCCTCCGCCGGGTCTCCCGGAGGGCGGCTGCGCGTCCTTCCGGAGAAAGGGAACTCTCGTGTCTCGACACACCCCTCGACGCTCGCCCTGGCTGGCCTTGGCCGCCGTGGGCGCCGCGTCGTGCGTCGCCCTGGCGGGGATCGGGCCCGCGCTCGCGGCGCCACCCGCACCAGCCGCGGTCATCGCCGCGGCGCCCGTGAGATCCGCCGTCACCACAGCGTCCACCGAGTACGCGCAGCGGTTCCTGGACCTCTACAACGAGATCCACGACCCCGCGAACGGCTACTTCAGCCCGCAGGGCATCCCGTACCACTCCATCGAGACGCTCATCGTGGAGGCGCCCGACTACGGGCACGAGACCACCTCGGAGGCGTACAGCTTCTGGATGTGGCTCGAGGCGAGCTACGGCCAGGTCACCGGCGACTGGGAGCCGTTCAACGCCGCGTGGACCACGATGGAGAAGTACATGATCCCGCAGGCCGCGGATCAGCCCACCAACTCGTTCTACAACCCGTCGAAGCCAGCGACGTACGCCGCCGAGTACGACCACCCGAGCAAGTACCCGTCCCAGATCAACTCGGGCGTCGCCTCGGGAGTCGACCCGATCGGCGCGGAGCTGAAGTCCACGTACGGCACGTCGGACATCTACGGCATGCACTGGATCGCGGACGTCGACAACAAGTACGGCTTCGGCGGCAGCCCGGGCGGCGGCTGCAACACCGGCCCCGCGTCCACCGGCACGTCGTACATCAACACGTTCCAGCGCGGCACGCAGGAGTCCGTCTGGGAGACCATCACGCAGCCGTCCTGCGACAACTTCGCGTACGGCGGCACGAACGGCTACCTGGACCTGTTCACCAAGGACGCCAGCTACGCCAAGCAGTGGAAGTACACGAACGCGCCTGACGCCGACGCGCGCGCCATCGAGGCCGCGTACTGGGCGCACACCTGGGCCAAGGCGCAGGGCAACGAGTCGAAGATCGCCGCGACGGTGGCCAAGGCCGCCAAGATGGGCGACTACCTGCGGTACTCGCTGTTCGACAAGTACTTCAAGAAGATCGGCTGCACCTCGCCGAGCTGTGCCGCGGGCACCGGTCGGGACAGCGCGCACTACCTGCAGTCCTGGTACTACGCCTGGGGCGGCGCGACGGACAGCGCGGCGGGCTGGGCGTGGCGCATCGGATCGAGCACCAGCCACTTCGGCTACCAGAACCCGATGTCGGCGTGGGCGCTGTCGAACGTGTCGGTGCTGACGCCCAAGTCGCCCACCGCCAAGGACGACTGGGCCAAGTCGCTGGACCGGCAGCTCGAGTTCTACCAGTGGCTGCAGTCCGCCGAGGGCGGCATCGCCGGCGGCGCCACGAACAGCTGGGGCGGCGGGTACGGCACGCCGCCGGCCGGCACGTCCACGTTCTACGGCATGGGCTACCAGGTGGCGCCCGTGTACAGCGACCCGCCCAGCAACCAGTGGTTCGGCATGCAGGTGTGGTCGATGGAGCGCGTCGCGGAGCTGTACTACGCGACGGGTGACGCCCGCGCCAAGAAGCTGCTGGACAAGTGGGTCCCGTGGGCCATCGCGAACACGGACATCAACGCGAACGGCACGTGGGCCATCCCGGCCACCCTGGGCTGGTCCGGCCAGCCGGACACCTGGAACCCCACGAGCCCCGGGACCAACGCCGGCCTGCACGTGACGGTCGTCGACAAGGGGCAGGACGTCGGCATCGCCGGCGACTACGCCAAGCTGCTCACCTACTACGGCGCCAAGTCGGGCAACGCGGCCGCGAAGACCACGGCCAAGGCCCTGCTCGACGTCATGTGGGAGAACAACCGCGACGA
>JAEWEI010000170.1 GCA_023389545.1 Actinomycetes bacterium
TCGCCGAGGCGCTGGCCCGGCTCGACGACCCGCGCAGCCGGCTCGCGGTGTTCGCCGAGCGCACGCTGCTCTTCCACCTCGAGGCGGGCTGCGCGGCGCCCGTGGGCGCGCACGCGTGGATCGACGACTCGGCCCCCGACGAGCCGCGCCTGGTGCTCGACGCCGTGGTGATCAGCCTGGACGGCTCCACCGAGCTCCGGCGGTCCGGCTCCGTCCTACTGCGCATGCCACCGAAGGGCCCGGCCCCGGGCCTGGCGCCCATAGCGCTCAGCCCCGTCCTGCACGGGCAGTCGGCCTACGACGATCTCGCGCTCGCCCTCGGCCACGCGGTCGCCGACGATCTGCTGACCTCGGGCGCCGCGAAGGTCGCCGAGGTGGGCCCCGCCGGGGCGAGCAACGCGGCTGCGCCCGGTGACCAGCGATGACGGCCGCCCGATGAGCGCTGAACTCGACCTGGGCCCGCTCAGCGGGCTCCGCGTGCTAGTGCCGCGCGCCACGACGGGGCCCGACCCGTTGGCCATCGCGCTCATGGCGGCCGGCGCGGAGCCCGTCACCGTCGAGCTCATCACCACCGTCCCGCCAGAGGACCCCACCGAGCTCGACGACCTGCTGCTGGCCCTCGGCGCCGGGTACTACACGTGGCTCGCCGTGACGAGCGCGGCGGCCGTGCCCATGCTCGCCAGCCGGGCCGAGGACATGGACTCGACGCTCGCGGACCTCGTCGGTGACACGCACGTGGCAGCTGTGGGCCCGGCGACCGCGCGCGCGCTGCGGGCCGAAGGGGTGCGTGTGGACCTGGTGCCGCGCGGCACCTCGTCAGCGGCCAGCCTGCTGGAGCAGTGGCCGGCGCTGTCCGGCGAGGGCCGGGTGCTGGCGCCCCATGCCGACCTGGCCTCGCCGCGGCTCGTGGACGGGCTGCGCGCGCGGGGCTGGCAGGTCGATGACGTGGTGGCGTACCGCACGCTGCGCGGGGCGCCCCCGGAGCCCGACGTCCTCGCCGCGTGGGCGGGTGGCGACATCGACGCGGCGCTGCTCACGTCCGGCAGCACCGCCCGGCACCTGGTCGAGCTGCTCGGTCCGCCGCCTCCCGCCGTGCTGGTGTGCTGCATCGGGCCCAGCACCGAGGCGGAGGCGCACCGCCTCGGCCTCCCCGTCGCCGCAGTCGCCGAGGCGCAGACACCCGCGGCCCTCGTCAACGCGCTCGTCGCGGCCCGCATGCGGCGGCCGCGCCGCGACCCCCGCCACCCCCGAGCATCGAGGTGAACCTGTGACCGGATCCGAGCCGAGCCTCATCGCGCCGGTGGGCCGAGTGCGCCCCCGCCGCCTGCGCTCCACGCCCGCGATGCGGCGCCTGAACGCGCAGACCCGGGTGCACCCGGCCAGCCTGGTGCTGCCCCTGTTCGTCAAGGAGGGCCTGAGCGAGCCGGCGCCGATCCGCTCGATGCCGGGCATCGTCCAGCACTCCCGCGACTCGCTGCGCCGGGCCGTGGCGCAGGCCGCCGAGGCGGGCATCGGCGGCGTGATGCTGTTCGGCGTCCCCGAGCACCGCGACGCCGTGGGCAGCCAGGCCACCGACCCGCACGGCGTGCTCAACGTGGCCATCACCGACGCCGCCCGGGAGGCCGGCGACGCGCTGGTGGTGCAGGCGGACCTGTGCCTCGACGAGTTCACTGACCACGGGCACTGCGGCGTGCTGACCTCCGACGGGCGCGTGGACAACGACGCGACGCTGGTGCGATACGCCGCGATGGCGCTCGCGCAGGCGGAGGCAGGCGCCCACGTGGTGGGGCTCAGCGGCATGATGGACGGCCAGACGGCTGTGGTGCGCGACGTGCTGGACGACGACGGCCACGACGACGTGGCGGTGCTGGCCTACGCCGCGAAGTACGCGTCGGCGTTCTACGGGCCGTTCCGGGAGGCCGTCGACTCGCAGCTCGACGGTGACCGGCGCACGTACCAGATGGACCCGGCGAACCGCCGGGAGGCGGCCCTGGAGGTCGCGCTCGACATCGCGGAGGGCGCCGACATCGTCATGGTGAAGCCCGCAATGGCCTACCTGGACGTGCTCGCCGACGTCGCAGCGGCGTCCACTGTGCCCGTGGCGGCGTACCAGGTGTCGGGTGAGTACGCGATGATCGAGGCCGCCGCGGCGAATGGCTGGATCGATCGTCGCCGAGCTGTGATGGAGTCAGTGCTCAGCATCAGGCGCGCGGGCGCCGATCAAGTCCTGACGTACTGGGCGGTCGAGCTGGCCGGATGGCTGCAGGAGGAGAGCTGATGGGTGCAGGGAGCGGGACGTCCGCGTCGTACTTCGAGCGGGCGCGAGCGGTCACGCCGGGCGGGGTGAACTCCCCGGTGCGGGCCTTCGGCTCCGTGGGCGGCACTCCCCGGTTCCTCACCTCGGCGCGCGGCGCGTATGTGACGGACGCGGACGGCAACGAATACGTCGACCTGGTGGGCTCGTGGGGCCCGGCGCTGCTGGGCCATGCGCACCCGGTGGTCGTCGACGCCGTGCATCAGGCCGCGTCCCGTGGCCTGTCCTTCGGCGCCCCGACGCTCACCGAGCTCGAGCTCGCGGATGAGATCCGCGCGCGGGTGCCCGCCGCGGAGCGCGTCCGGCTCGTCTCCACCGGCACCGAGGCCACCATGACGGCTGTGCGCCTGGCGCGCGGCGTCACGGGCCGCGAGCGGATCGTGAAGTTCGCGGGCTGCTACCACGGCCACGTCGACTCGCTCCTCGCGGAGTCCGGCTCCGGCGTCGCCACCCTGGGCCTGCCCGGCTCGGCCGGTGTGACGAGTGCCGTGGCCGCCGAGACCATCGTGCTCCCCTACAACGACCTCGAGGCCGTCGAGGCGGCGTTCGCCGAGCACGGCGCCAGCATCGCCGCGATCATCACCGAGGCGGCGCCCGCGAACATGGGCGTCGTGCCGCCGCTGCCGGGGTTCAACGCCGCGCTGCTGCACATCGCGCATGAGCACGGCGCACTGCTCATCCAAGACGAGGTGCTCACCGGCTTCCGTGTGGGACCGGCCGGCTGGTGGGGCCTGGAGGGCTCCGTCGAGGGCTGGGACCCGGACCTGCTGACGTTCGGCAAGGTCATCGGCGGCGGGCTGCCTGTGGCGGCCGTCGCGGGCCGGGCCGACGTGCTCGACGCGCTGGCCCCCCAGGGGCCCGTCTACCAGGCGGGCACGCTGTCCGGGAATCCCGTGGCGACGGCCGCCGGGCTGGCCACGCTGCGGGCCGCCGACACGGCGGTGTACGGCCGCATCGACACGGTCTCCGCCGCGTTGCGGGCCGCCGTCTCCGGGGCGCTGGCCGAGGCGCAGGCGCCGCATGCCGTGCAGTGGGCGGGCAGCCTGTTCAGCACGATGTTCGGCGGCTCAGCGGCCGCGCGGGGCGCCCGGGACTACGCGTCGGTGCTGGGCACGGACTCGTGGCGGTACGCGCCGTTCTTCCACTCGCTGCTGGAGCAGGGCGTGTACGCGCCGCCGTCGGCCTTCGAGGCGTGGTTCGTCTCGGCGGCGCATGACGACGAGGCCGTCTCGCGCGTGCTCGACGCGCTGCCCGCCGCCGCCCGTGCCGCCGCGTCGGCCACGGCGCCGGAGGCGTAACCGCACGTCGGAGGGCCACTGCTGCTGAGCCGCGATCGGGCATGATGGCCCAGACGCGGAGGAATCCCGCGTACCGGACGCGAGGAGACCTCAGTGCCGCTCATGCAGAAGGCCGTCACGCCCGCCGCCTCCGCGGCGATCCTCGAGCACGGCTACGACCGCGTCTCCGGGTTCGCGCTGCGGGCGGCGGACGTGTCGTTCGCGACGGGCGCCGAGGCTCTGCATGAGGCGCACGGCCTGGGGTACTCCGGGTCGCCGTTCCGCGCGGACGCGCCCTGGGTGGACGTGCTGCGGTTCCCGGCGTCGGGGCAGCTCCGCTTCGAGGACGCCATCGGCGGCACGGACGAGGTGTCCCGCCTGCGCACCGGGGGGCCGTTCGTGGACCGCCCGCCGTTCACGGGCCTGGGGTACCAGCCGGTGGGCGGTCGGCACGTGCCGCAGTTCTGGGTGATGCACACGCGGGTCCCGGCCGGCTCGGAGCTGGTGCGGGTGCTGGCGGACGGCAGGTCCACGACGCTCGCCCGGTTCGCGGATGTGGGGCATGGCTGGCGGGCGGAGGACGGCTCGGCGCCGCCGTCCGGCACGGCGTTGTCGCGGTTCGTGGGGCTGATGGCCCAGTGGCGGGGCACGCACCTGGCGGCCGACGCCCTGCCCGACGGCGGTGTGGCGCTCGCCTCGGAGTCCGAGCCGGAGCTCGACGGGTTCACGCGGACGGCCGCCGGCCGGTGGCGGCGTGAGGTCCCCCGCGCGGAGGTCGCCGAGCTGTTCGAGCTGGTCGTGACGGCCATGTGGGGGCCGCTGCTGGTGCGGGTGGTGGACCAGTGGACCGACGAGGACGGCGAGCAGGTGGCGCGCGTCTCGAGCATCGGCCATGACGCGAACGTGGCGGAGTCGCTGGGCTTGGAGAAGGTCGACGCGGCCGCCTATGAGGCGAACATCCTGATGAGCGCACTGCATGAGGTCACGCCGGCGCGGCTGGTGCCGGACGACTGGGCGCCTGCCACCGCCTGAGCGACGCGCCCGCCTGCTTGCTGAGACGTCGCGGACCCGGGACTGACGTCCCGTGCGGGAATACCCCCTAGGGGTACCCTGTTGGAGTGATCGAGCGGCCACGCCGCCACGCCCGACGCACCCCACGGAGGACCCGTTGCACGGCTACATCCAGGATAAGGACGACTACCTCAAGCGGCTGCGCCGCATCGAGGGCCAGGTCCGCGGCATCGCCCGCATGGTCGAAGACGAGACCTACTGCATCGACGTCCTCACCCAGATCGCCGCTGTGACCAAGGCACTGCAGGCCGTGAGCATCGGCCTTGTCGAGGACCACCTCGGGCACTGCGTCGTCAATGCCGCACGGGAGTCCCCCGAGGCCGGCGCCGCGAAGGTTCGCGAGGCCAGCGAGGCCATCGCCCGCCTCGTGCGCAGCTGATCGCTCCCCCCACACACCACCCACCCGGAAGGAACCACCCCCATGAGCCAGCCCCTCACCACCACGTTCGGCGTCGACGGCATGACCTGCGGCAACTGCGTCCAGCACGTCACGGACGAGCTCACCGCGCTGCCCGGCGTCAAGAACGTCACCGTCGAGCTCGTCAAGGGCGGCACCTCGCAGGTCACCGTCGTCTCCGACCAACCGCTGTCCCACGACGCCATCCGCGAGGCCGTCGACGAGGCCGGATACGCGCTGACCCCCAAGGGGTCGCTGCTGTGAGCCCCGCACCAGGTCAGAACCCGACCGGCCATCTCCACGCGCCCCCGGCGCCTCTCGGCACGATCGACCTCGCCGTGACCGGCATGACCTGCGCCTCGTGCGTGGGCCGCGTGGAGAAGCGCCTCAACCAGGTGCCCGGCGTCAACGCGACAGTCAACCTCGCGTTGGAGTCCGCGCACGTCGAGCTCACCGAGCCCACCGACGAGGAGACGCTGCTCGCCGCCGTGCGCAAGGCCGGATATGAGGCCCGTGTCACCGGGCGCCGGTCCACCCAGGAGCAGGCCGCCCCAGCTGCCGACCCATCGCCGCACGCCGAAGCGTCCGGGCACGGCATGGACGCGGCGGAGCACGCGCTGTCCGGGCACTCGATGGCGCCCGGCCACGACATGCAGCCCGACGAGGACACGTCCGCCCCCACCCCCGACCGCGGCTCTGCGCTGCGCACCCGGCTGCAGGTCGCCGCCGTGCTGTCCCTGCCCGTGCTGCTCCTGTCGATGATCCCGGCGCTGCAGTTCACCGGCTGGCAGTGGGTCGTCGCCGCGCTCTCGCTGCCTGTCGCCACCTGGGCCGCGTGGCCGTTCCACCGCGCAGCCTTCCGGGCCGCGCGGCACGGCGCCTCGACGATGGACACCCTCGTGTCGATCGGCATCATCGCGGCCACCGGCTGGTCGCTGTGGGCCCTGCTGCTCGGCGGCGCCGGGGAGCTCGGCGTCACCATGACGCCCACGCTGTGGCCCGCCGCCTCCGCCGACGGCATGGAGATGGCCGTCCCCGAGCTCTACTTCGAGGTCGCGGCCGTCGTCACCACGTTCCTGCTCGCCGGGCGGTACGCGGAGCACCGCTCCCGCCGCCGGGCCGGGGACGCGCTGCGCGCCCTGCTGGACCTCGGCGCGAAGGACGTCGCGGTGCTGGTCACCGGCCCCGACGGCGCGCGCGTCGAACAGCGCATGCCCATCGACCGGCTGGCCGTGGGCGACGAGTTCGTGGTGCGCCCTGGGGAGAAGGTCGCCACCGACGGCGTGGTCGTCACCGGCACGAGCGCCATCGACGCGTCCCTGCTGACCGGCGAGCCCGTGCCCGTCGACGTGGGCCCCGGCGACGAGGTGACAGGCGCGACGATCAACACCTCCGGGAGCCTCGTCGTGCGGGCTGCCCGCGTGGGCGACGAGACCCAGCTCGCGCAGATCGGCCGGCTGGTCGCCGCCGCGCAGACCGGCAAGGCGCCCGTGCAGCGGCTCGCCGACCGGATCTCCGCGGTGTTCGTGCCCATCGTCCTGGTCCTGGCGGTCCTCACGCTCGTGACCTGGCTCGTCACCGGCGGCGGCGCGCAGGCCGCGTTCACCGCCGCCGTGGCTGTGCTGATCATCGCGTGCCCCTGCGCGCTCGGCCTCGCGACCCCCACGGCGCTGCTGGTCGGCACCGGGCGCGGCGCCCAGCTGGGCATCCTCATCAAGGGCCCGCAGGTGCTCGAGCAGACGCGCGCCGTCGACACCGTGGTGCTCGACAAGACCGGCACCGTCACCGAGGGCCGCATGACCCTCGTCGACGTGCTGACGCCCGAGGGCTCCGCCGACGACGCCGCCGACGAGGTGCTGCGCCTCGCGGGCGCCGTGGAGTCGCTCTCCGAGCACCCCATCGCGCGGGCCTTCGCCGACGCGGCAGCCGAGCTCGCCGCCGCCCGCCGGTCCCGCGTGCCGGCGGGGGTCGGCGAGGACGGGGTCGTCATCGGCTCCGACCAGGTGCACGATTTCCGCAACGCGGCCGGCCACGGCGTCGAGGGGGTCGTCCGCGTCGCGCATGACGGCGTGGGGCTCGCCCGCCGGGTCCTGGTGGGCCGCCCGCGCTGGCTCGCCCAGCAGGGCGTGGCCACCGACGATCTCGACGCGCCCTTCCAGGCGGCCGAGGCCGACGGCGCCACTGCCGTGATGGCCGCGTGGGACGGCCGGGCGCGCGGAGTGCTCGTGCTCCGCGATCCCGTCAAGGCCACCTCGCAGCAGGCCGTCGCCGAGCTGCGCGCCCTCGGCCTGCGGCCCGTGCTGCTCACCGGCGACAACCGGGGGGCGGCGCTCGTCGCCGCCCGCGCTGTCGGGATCCCGGAGGCGGACGTGATCGCCGAGGTGCTGCCCGAGCAGAAGGCGCAGACCGTCGAGCGCCTGCAGGCCCTGGGCGCCCGCGTGGCGATGGTGGGTGACGGCGTGAACGACGCCGCAGCCCTCGCCACCGCCGACCTGGGCCTGGCGATGGGCACCGGCACCGATGTCGCCATCGAAGCGGCCGACCTCACCCTGGTGCGGGGCGACCTCCGGTCCGTGCCCGAGGCGATCCGGCTCTCGCGGCGCACCCTGCGGATCATCAAGCAGAACCTGTTCTGGGCGTTCGCCTACAACGTCGCGGCCATCCCGCTCGCGGCGCTCGGGCTGCTCAACCCGATGATCGCGGGCGCCGCGATGGCGTTCTCCTCGGTGCTCGTGGTGACCAACTCGCTGCGGCTGCGCACGTTCCGCTAGGCGCCGCCGCCGCCCGCTGGCCCCCGTCGCTCCACCCCGAGCGGCGGGGGCCGCGTGCGTCACCCACGCCGACGCGCGCGGCGCCTATGGGGGGCGAGACGATGGGATGCGGCGCCGACACCAGGCCGGCGGCCATCGGCAGGGGGTCGATGAGATGGACTTCAAGCTCGAGCTCGTGTTCGTCCCGGTCAGCGACGTGGACCGCGCCAAGGCGTTCTACGCCGACCAGATCGGCTTCGTAGTCGACAACGACCAGACGGTCTCCGAGGACCTGCGCTTCGTGCAGCTCACTCCCCCGGGGTCGGCATGCTCGATCTCCATCGGCGTCGGCCTGTCGGACGCCGCGCCAGGTTCGGTCAGGGGCCTGCAGGTGGTGGTCGACGACGCCGACGCGGCACGCGAGTTCCTCCTCGCCCACAACGTCGACGCCGCGCCCGTGCAGGACTTCCCCTGGGGGCGGTTCACCGGGTTCAGCGACCCGGACGGCAACCAGTGGGCCATCCAGCAGCTGCCGGACCGGTCGGGCGCGGGCGGCGCGTGAGCGATGCCCCCTCAGCGCAGCCAGCCCCTCAGTGGAACCGGCGCCCCTCGTCGCGCCGGTAGGCGATGACGGCCAGGGCCGCGAAGATCGCCGCCCATCCGGCGAGGACCAGCACGGCGAAGCTGTAGGCGGGCACGCCGCTGGTCACCTCGACCACCAGGTCGCGTGCGGCGCGGGTGGGCAGTGCGCGGGAGGCGACCTCGAGCCAGTCCGGGAAGATCTGCGGCGGCATGAACAGCCCGCCTGCGAACGCCAGCGGGAAGAGGACGGCCTGCACGACGGCGATGGCGGACTTGGCGCTGAGCGAGTAGCCGATGGCGAGCCCGAGCAGCAGGAACACGAAGGCCACGACGGGCACCATGCCGAGGCCGCCGAGCAGCTCGCCGACGCTCAGTGACGCCTGGGTGAACAGCGCGGCGATGAGCACCAGCGGGACGAGCGCGAGGAAGCACCACACGATGCCGTTGAGCACCCGACCGGCCATGCGGGGCCCCACGCCGGCGGGGAGGGTGCGCAGGTAGGGGTCGAACGGCAGCGCCCGATCCTCCGCGACGCCCGCGCCGAAGCTGAACATGCACGCGGAGATCACGGCGAACGTGCCGAGCTGCGCCACAGCTGCGGTGGCCGCCACGGGGTCCTGCGCGATGGCCTGCTGCGGCACCACGAAGAAGAACATGGCCAGCGCCGGGAACATGAGGTTGCCGATGACGGCGATGGGGACTCGGACGGTCTCCAGGAACTGGTACCTGCCGTGCAGCAGCGCCAGGGCGGCCCAGGAGCGCAGGGCGCCGTCCCGGCCGGGCGACGGCGCAGCGGACGACGCGGGCAGTGCGGGCTGGGCGTGTGCGGTCATCGCGGGCTCTCCTCGCTGGATCGGCGCGGGGCTCCGCGACGCTCGGCGGTGCGGCGGTCGGGGGTGCGCTCGGCGGTGGAGCGGCGCCGCTCGGCGGATCGGCGCTCGGCGGCAGACCGCTCGGCGAACAGGGGCATGCCGTCGTCGACGACGGGCTCGGCGGCGGCGGTCTCGGCGCCGGTGAGCGCGAGGAAGGCCTCTTCGAGGGAGGCTCCGCGGACCTCGAGCCCGCTGAACGGCGTGTCGGCGCGCACGAGCTCGCGCACCACCTGGTCCGCGTCGGCGGCCAGCAGCGTCCAGCGGTCGCCCTCACGCCGGACGCCCACCACACCGGGCAGCGCCGCGAGCGCGGCGGCCTCGGTCTGCGGCGCGGACAGCACCACCCGGCGCACCGCGACGAGGTCGAGCACCGCGGCGAGGGAGTCGTCGGCCAGCACCTTCCCGGCGCCGATCACGACGACCCGCTCGGCGAGCGCCTCGATCTCCTCCAGATAGTGGCTGGTGAGCACCACCGTCGCGCCGTCGGCGTGGTAGTCGAGCAGTGCCTGCCACAGGATGTGCCGGGCCTCGACGTCGAGCCCGGTGGTGGGCTCGTCGAGCAGCACCACGCGGGGCCGCCCAACCAGCGCGAGGGCCACCGCGAGCCGGCGCTTCTGCCCGCCGGACAGGCCGCCGGTCTGCCGTGCGGCGAGGTCTTCGAGCCCGAACCGCTCGAGCACCTCCCCGCGCGGCATGGGGTCCGGGTAGTGCCCGCCCACGAAGTCGACGACCTCGCGCACTTTGAGCGACGCGGGCAGCCCGGTCTCCTGCGGGGTGGTGCCCAGGCTGATCCGCGCGAGCGGGTCGCGGGGGTCCCGGCCGCAGAGCCGCACGGTCCCGGCGTCGGGCCGCCGCAGTCCGCTGACCAGGCTGAGCAGGGTGGTCTTCCCGGCGCCGTTGGGCCCGAGCAGGCCCACGAGCTCCCCGGCGCCCACGTCGAGAGTCACGTCGTCGAGCGCGACGACGTCGCCGAACCGGCGTGTCACCCCGTCGAGCTGGATCACGGCGGCGCCGCTCATGTGGTCCCTCCCAGCAGCTCCGCCAGGGAGCGCCTGTAGCGTTCGAAGGCCAGCCGGCCTGTGGTGGTCAACGCGAGGCAGGTCCCGGGCGTGCGCCCCTGCTATGAGGCGCAAAGTACTCTGCGGCGCTCTGGAGCACGAGCCCCCACAAGCCCGTCTACGCTCAGAAGCGTGATCAACCCCGGGACGGCGCCAGCGCCCGGCGCGTCAGCAGTCCGACGCCGCCTCACCGTCGAGGTGTGGATCGTGCTGGGCATCTCCCTCGGCCAATCGGCCGTGTATTCGCTGGTCAGCATCGCGGCACGCCTCACCGCCGCCGCGCCGCTCGCCAGCCAGTCCACAACCCTCAACCCCAGCCGCTCCACCCGGCCCTACCTCGACCTCACCTACCAGCTCCTCAACATCGGGTTCGCGTTGATGCCCGTGGCGCTCGTGCTCTACCTGCTGTCCGCCAACGGCCGCAGCGCCGCACGCCGCATCGGCCTGGACCTGGGCCGCCCTGGGCGTGACCTCGCCACCGGCTTCGGGCTCGCCGCCCTGATCGGCCTGCCCGGCCTGGGGCTGTACATCCTCGGGCGGGCCATCGGCATCACCGTGGAAGTGCAGGCCTCGGCGCTCGGGGCGGCGTGGTGGACAGTGCCGGTACTCATCCTCGCGGCAGTGCAGAACGCGCTGCTGGAGGAGGTCATCGCCGTCGGCTACCTCTCCGAGCGGTTGCGCGAGCTGCGGTGGCGGCCCGCCGCGATCGTCACCGCGAGCGCCCTGCTGCGGGGCACCTACCACCTGTACCAGGGCATCGGCCCGTTCGTCGGCAACGTGGTGATGGGGCTCGTCTTCGCCGAGTGGTACCGGCGCCGACGACGGGTCATGCCGCTGGTCATCGCGCACACCGTGCTCGACGTCGTGGCGTTCGTCGGCTACGCGCTGCTCCCCCCGGAGGTCCGCGAGGCGCTCGGAATCCGCTGACCACATGCCCGGTGACGGGTGATACGTGGCGGATCCTCGCGGTTCGCTGAGCGCGGATGAATGCCCATAACTGGTGTTCTCCCGGCCTCCCGCCCGTGCGATCCCTAGACTCGCCCGTATGTCTGACTCGCCGAGCGGTGCCCTCGGCGTCAGCCATACCCCGGGCGGCGAGGACGACCACCCCCGCCCGGACGCGCATTCGGCCGAGCAACAGACCGAGATCGTGGACGGCGTCGAGATCTCCGACACCCCCACCGTGCGCGTCCACCACCCCGGCGACCTGGTGGGCGTGATCGCCTCCGCACTGGGCGTGGTGCTGCTGATGGTGCTGGCGACCTACGCCCAGAACACCACCACGGGCGTGGCCGAGGACGTGCAGGGCTTCGCGTCCGTGCTCCGCAAGATCCTCATCCTGCCGGTCGCGGTGCTCGAGGGGATCGTCACGCTCGTGGTGCCCGTCGCGGTGCTCACCGAGCTGGCGGTCCGCAAACTCGGCCGGCAGCTCCTCGAGGCGCTGGGCGCGGGAATGATCGCGCTGCTGCTGTGCTCGGGGCTCGAGTGGGCGCTCAACACCTTCGGCACCCAGGGCCTGGTCGACGGGCTGTCGGTGCGCCTCAACGGCGAGTGGACGCTCACCGTGCCCGGGTATGTGGCACTGCTCGCCGGGCTGCTGACCGCCGCCGGGACCCGCAGCCGGCGCAGGACCGTCGGCTGGGCCTGGAACCTGTTGTGGGTGGCCGTGGGCGTCGTCGTCATCACCGGCCAGGTGTCGCTGCCCGGCGTGATGATCTCGCTGCTGGTCGGCCGGGTCGCCGGCATGGGCGTCCGCTACCTCAGCGGCGTGCAGTCCGAGCGGGCGTACGGCGCCAGCCTCGTCACCGGGATCCGCCGCGTCGGCTTCGACCCCGCCAGGATCATCCGCGTTCCCGAGACCGAGCCGGGCTCCCCCGGCCGGCGCAGCGCAGCCGACGCCTACACCCGCAACTCCGAGCACCGCCTGTACGAGCTGACCACCCAGGACGGCCGGCGCCTGGACGTGCTGGCCTTCGACGGCGACCGCCAGGTGGTCGGCAGCCTGTCGCGCCTGTGGCGCTCGCTGCGGTTGCGCGGCATCGACGGCAGGTCTGTGGTGTCGATGCGGCAGGCGGCCGAGCGCTCCGCGCTGCTGTCCTACGCCGCACGCTCCGCGGGGGTGCGCACGCCCCAGCTGCTGCGCATCGCCGAGGTGCAGGACTCGATGCTGCTGGTCCAGGAGCACCTCCCCGACGCGGTCCCGATCGCGGACCTCGACGCGGACGAGATCACCGACGAGATGCTCGAGGCCATCTGGTCCCAGCTCAACGCCGCGCACGCCGCCGGCCTCGCCCACCGCGCGCTGACCAGCGACACGATCCTCATGGACAGCCTGCTCGGGCAGCCGATGGTGTGGCTGGTCGGCTGGGAGACCGGCGACGTCGCCTCGTCCGACCTGGCCCGCCGGATGGACGTCGCGCAGGTCATCGCGCTGCTCGCGTTGCGGGTGGGCGCCTCCCGGGCGGTGCGGTCCGCCGTGGCCGTGCTCCCCGACGCGATGATCGCGTCCATCGGCCCACTGCTGCAGACCCCCACGCTGCCGCGCCAGACCCGTGAGGAGATGCGCCAGCACAAGGACGTCATGACCGAGCTCCGCTCCGCGCTCGTCAAGCGGCTGCCCGAGGCAGACGTGGAGCCCACGCAGCTGGTGCGGTTCGGCGCGCGCACGCTGCTGACAATCCTGGTGACCGCCGTGGCCGCGGTGATCGTGGTCACCACCGTCAACGTCGAGCAGATCAGCTCGGCCCTGCGGGACAGCGACTGGCGATGGAGCCTGGTGGCGTTCGCGCTCGGGCTGTTCACACACTTCGCGGCCGCCCTGGTGTTCGTGGCGTTCTCGCCGGTGCGCCTGTCGTTGTGGCGGGCCACCCTCACGCAGACGGCCGCCGCGTTCGTGGCGGTCGCGGCCCCGGCGGGCATCGGCCCTGCCGCGCTGAACCTGCGCATGCTGACCAAGCGCGGGGTGACGACCACCCTCGCGGCCGCCACCGTCGCGCTCGTGCAGGTCTCCCAGTTCGTGGTGACCATCGTGTTGCTGCTGGTGCTGTCGGTGCTCTCCGGCACAAACCAGACCGAGCGGTTCAAGGTCCCGCCCACGATGCTCATCGTCGGCGCGATCGTCGTGGCCATCGTGGTGGCGCTGCTGCTGGTGCCCAAGGTCCGGCAGTGGGTGATGCGCAAGGTCATGCCGACCCTGCAGCAGACGTGGCCGCGGCTCATCGAGGTCATCGGCCAGCCGGGGCGCCTGGCCCTCGCGTTCCTCGGGAACGTGAGCATGACGCTCGGCTACGTGTTCGCGTTCCAGGCCTGCCTGGCGGCGTTCGGCCAGGAGCTGAGCCTGATCCAGATCGCGCTGGTGTACCTCGCGGGGAACACCGCTGGCGCGATCGTCCCGATCCCGGGTGGGATCGGGACGATCGAGGCCAGCATGATCGCGCTCCTCATCGGCGCGGGCATCGGCGCCGGTGTCGCAGCCTCGGTGGTGCTGCTGTTCCGCGCCCTCACCTACTGGCTGCGCATCCCGGTGGGCTGGGTGGCCATGCGGTACTTGCAGAAGCTGGGCGAGATCTGACGCGTGCTCAGGTGAGCGCTTTCGCCTTGAGCCGGGTGAACTCCGCGTCGTCGATGACACCCGAGTCGTAGAGCTCCTTGGCGTGCTGGATCTCCTGGGCGGGTGATCGGCCGGCCACGTTCTTGATGTACTGGTCGGTCTCCTTCTGCGCCCGCTGCACGGCCTCTGCCTGCCGGTGGGCCATGCCCGTCCCGCGGAAGATGATGTACAGCAGGGCCGTGAGGAACGGGAAGATCACCAGCCCGATGATCCACAGGGCCTTCCACCAGCCGTTGAGCTCACGGTCTCTGAACAGGTCCGTCAGGATCTGGAACAGGATCATGATGTACACGACGAATAAGAAGACCCAGATCGCGATCCACAGGAAGTCCCACACGCTGTCCCACTCCATGACGCCCCCCCGATGCTCCCCCTGAGCCAGCCGCGGGGAGCAGTCACGAGGCCGCCCCCCGGGACCTGGTCTGACATCTCGATGCTATGCGCGCGTACCGCGCACGTCCCCTCGAAGGCGGCCATCCCACCCTGTTCCGGGCGCGACGAGATGGCCTGGGGCGGGGTCAGGCTGCCAGCGGGACCACTCGGGAGAGGCCGCCGCTCGGGCGGTCAGGCGAGGTTGGCGTAGTTGCGCTGGGACGGAGCGAAGTCGAGGCTGGCGGCTCGGACTGAGGCGATGCGCGCCCATGCCTGCAGGCGCCCGGCGACGGCGCTGGGCTGCGGGTCGAGGCTGGTGAGGTCGGTCTCGGTCGGCTCGTAGTTGCCGAGGGGCCCACGCTGGTCCATGGAATCTGTCCTGTCGTTCGGTAGCCCGG
>JAEWEI010000057.1 GCA_023389545.1 Actinomycetes bacterium
GTGCCCTCCTTGCCGCTGCTGCCGGCCAGCCGGGCGAACAGCAGCCAGTAGTCGCACCGCACCCCGAAGGTGATGAGGTGCTTGCGCCCGGTCAGCAGGTACACGTCCCCGTCGCGGCGCACCGTGGACGTGATGTCCGCCCCGGTGCCGTTGCCGGGCTCGGTGAGCGTGAACGCGACGGTGAGCTTGCCGGCGATCGCGGGCTTGATGAACAGCTCGCGCTGGCGCTCGTCGGCGTACGGGTTCATGGCACGCCACGTCCCGTTGACCACGTGCACGATCATCCGCACCGACGCATGCGACCGGGAGAACACCTCCATCAGCCCCATCCACTGCACGAAGCTCACGCCGCGCCCGCCCAGTTCCCGGGGCGCCGCGAGCGCGAGGTAGCCGGCGCCCACCAGCTCGTCCCACAGCGCGTCGGGGACCTCGCCCTCGGCCTCGATGCGCTCCGTCCAGGCCTCCCCCGGGCCCTCGACCCAGGCGGTGACCTCGGCGAGGAGCCTGTCGAACTCCTGGTCGGGGATGCTGCTGCCCCGACCGTCTGCGGTGATGGCGGCGATGCTCACGAGGTGCTCCCTGAGGTGTCGGCGGTGGCGGTGCTCTCGGCTGCTGTGTCGGGGACGGGCGGGTCGAACTGCCGGGCGAGGTCGCGCAGCAGGAACTTCTGCACCTTGCCCACGGCGTTGCGGGGCAGGCTCTCCAGCACCTCGAGCCGCTCCGGCCAGTAGTGCTTGGACACCTGGTGGCCGTCCAGGTAGGCGGTGAGGTCGCCCAGGGTGAGGGTCGCCCCGGCGGCGGGGACCACGAACGCGCAGGCCCGCTCGCCCAGGCGAGGGTCGGGCATCGCGGCGATGGCCACGTCGTCGACGCCGGGGTGCCGGTACAGGAGCTGCTCGATCTCGGCGACGGGGATCTTCTCCCCACCGCGGTTCACCACGTCGCGGACCCGGCCGGTGATCCGCAAGAACCCGGCGTCGTCGAGGGTGGCCAGGTCGCCGGTGCGGTACCAGCCGTCCTCGGTGAGCGCCTCCTTCGTGAGGTCGGGGCGGTCCAGGTACCCGTCGAACATCGTGGGGCTGCGCAGCTCGAAGTTGCCCTCCCCGCCTGCCGGGATGAGGTGGCCGTCGTCGCTGACGATGCGGGCGCGCACACCGTCCAGCAGGCGCCCGTCAGTGCCCCACACCAGCGCCGGGTCGTCCTGCGGGGCGGCCAGGCTGCCCAGGCACGTCTCGGTGGTGCCGAACGCACCGCACACCGCAGCGCCCAGCACCCGCGTGGCACGCTCGGCCAGGTGCCGGGGCGCCGCGGCGCCGGTGTTGACGAAGATGCGCAGGCTGGCGGGCGCGGGCTCCCCCGCCTCCACCGCCTTCACCAGGTCGGCGAGGAAAGGCGTCGCGGCCTGCGCGAACGTGCCCTTCCAACCGCCCAGCAGCCGCAGCGCGCGCACCGGGTCCCACACGGGCTGCAGGATCTGCGGGGCGCCCAGCACGAAGGACAGCCACATGCCGTAGAGGAAGCCCGTCTGGTGGGCGAGCGGCGACGGGATGAAGATCGCGTCGTCGCTGGTCAGGCCCAGGTGCGCGACCTCCATCGCCGCCGCGCGGCTGAGCGTCTGGTGCCGGTGCAGCACGCCCTTCGGCTCGCCGGTGGTGCCGGACGTGAACAGGAGCTGCGCGGCGTCGTCGGGACGTGGGGCGCGATCGTCGAGCACGTCGCGCCGCACGTCAGCCCCGGCCAACGCCTCGGCCCAGCCGTGCCAGCGGGGCGCGCGACCCCGCTCGTCGGGCGCGGCGGCATCCCCGACCCCAGGCTCGACGCGCGGCCGACAGCGTTCCGGGACCTCGCCGATCACCAGCACGTGCTCCAGGAACAGCCCATAACCCGGGTCCCGGCCCGTCCCGGCGCGCAGGATGCCGTCGAGCTCCTCCGCGTGGCGTCGGCCCCGGAACTCCTCCGGCACGACCATCACCCGCGCGCGCGACCTGTGCAGGGCGAATGCGACCTCGCGCTCGCGGAAGATCGGCATGATCGGGGCCACCACCGCGCCGATCCGCAGCACGGCCGTGGACAGCACCACGAACTCCCGCCAGTTCGGCAGCTGGAAGGCCACCCGGTCCCCCCGCCCCACCCCCAGGCCCAGCAGCGCCGCGGCCGCGCGATCCGCCTCGGCGTCGAGCTGCGCCCAGGTCAGATGCCCGGTGGCGTTGTCGCGCGCGTCCACCACCGCCGTCTCGTTGGGCCGCTCGGCCGCCCACCGCCGCACCCACTGGTCGCCGGTCGCCTGCGCCGCCGCGTCGATCCCCGGACCGGCGATGGTGTGCGGCCGGGCCGCCCGGGCGGTGCGGACCGCCGGGTGATGGGACGCCCGGCGCCGAAGCCGGCCGTCGTCCACCCGCATGTCCAACCCGAAGGCCGTCATCGACTCCAGGTACTCCGGGTAGGAGATCCGGTAGGCGTGCGGGTACGTCAAGGTGCTGCGCCCCTCGGCCGCGGAGGCCGCCACGGCCAGCGACATCAGCACCCGGTGGTCGTTGAACGACGACAAGTCCGCGCCACTGAGCCCGGGCACGCCGCGCACCCGCAGTTCCGCGCCCTCGATCCGCACGTCCGCGCCCATGCTGTTGAGCTGGAGCATCGCGGCGACCCGGTCCGACTCCTTGAGCCGCACATGCTCGACGTTGCGGAAGACGCTCTCGCCGTCGGCGAAGCAGGCCAGCACCGACAGGATGGGCAGCATGTCCGGCACGCTGCGGCAGTCGATGTCGGCCGGGCGCAGCCGCGCGCCGTCATGCCGCACCCGCACCGCGTCGACCTGCGGGTCGTAGGCCATCGGCACGCCCATCGCCGTGGCGATGTCCAGCAGGTGCGCCTCGGGGTGGTCGGACCGCGCCGAGCTGGTCGAGCGGAGCCCGTGCAACACGATGTCGGAGGCGTGCAGGGCCCCGGCGGCCAGCCCGAACGCCGCCGATCCGATGTCCGGCGGCATCCGCAGGTCGGTGGCCACTGCCTGCTGGTCGGGCTCCACCTCGAAGCGGCGCCAGTCGTCGGAGACCTGCACGTGCAGCCCGAACTGCTTCATCATCTCGACGGTGAGCTGCAGGTACGAGCGCTCGTTGAGCGGCCCGTCCACAACCACAGTGGTGGCGGACGACGCGAACGGCGCCAGCAGCAGCAGCCCCGAGATCCACTGCGAGAGGGTGCCGGCGATGTGCACCTCGCCGCCGCGCGGCCGGGCGGCGCGCACCCGGATGGGCGGACAGTCGTCGGCCGAGGCGACGTCCAGGCCCATCTGGCGCAGCGCGGCGAGCAGCGGGCCGATCGGGCGGCGCTGGAAGTACTTCTGCCCGGTGACCGTCACGTCCCGGTCGCCGAGCGCGGCCAGGCCGACCATGAAGTACAGCGTGGTGCCGGAGCTGCCGGCCGTGATCACCTCGCGGCGCGGGCGGTACGGGCCGCCATGGACCACGTACGTGCCGTCCTCGACGTCGATGCGGACGCCGAGCTGGCGCAGCATCCCCACCGTGTACTGGACGTGGCGGGCGTCGGTGAGGCCCGTGATGCGGCTGGCGCCCGGCGCCAGCGACGCGAGGATCAGCGCCCGATGCGCGTGGTACTTCGAGTTGGGCACCTGCACGGCGCCGCCGATGGGTTGATGCGTGCCGAGAACCGACAGATACATGCCTGAGCGCCCCCTGTGCCGTCAGCAATGTCCGCTTTGTCCACTGACGCTAGTGGGCGGCGGCGCCGATCACCATGGGGCATGCCGTGAGGTCAGGGCTGGGGATCGGCGAGGCGGAAGAACAGCGTGGTCTCCCACTTCGTCATATCGGGCTCCTCGTCCGGGTCGGTCAGGTACGACTCGACGCGGCAGGCCCACGCGTCACCCCGCGGGTCGTCCCACCTGTCGAAGTCGAGGCCCGCGCGCTCCGCCCAGGCCAGCAGGTCGCCCGTGACACCGATCAACTCGTCCGGGTGGCCGGTGTGGGTGACGGTGGCGTAGTTGCCTGCGGGCAGCACCCCGGCCACCACATCCCCGTCGCCCGCCGCGGGCTCGGCGACCGGCACGCCGGCCTCCACCAGGAGCTCCCGGTCCATGTCGATCACGCGGTAGCGGACGAACGCAGGCCCCGACGGCTCCACGCCATGCGCCGCCATCCAGATCGCGAGCTGGTCCAGCCGCTGCACCACCTTGTCGAACGTGGACATGGTGATCGACTCGGGGATGCCCACGTAGGGCTGGGCGGCGCGCTGCTCGACGCTGGGCTGCGGCATGTCGACTCCTCGGAGACGGCGCCCCACGGGCGTGGGTCAATCCCGACATTAGGCCGGGAGGCCCACGGCGTCCTGCGCTGCTGTTCCCTTCGAGGCCGACGGCTTCTAGCCTCGGAGGATGTGCCGGAACATCCGAACCCTCCACAACTTCGAGCCCGCCGCCTCGGATGACGAGGTGCACGCCGCGGCGCTCCAGTTCGTGCGCAAGGTCAGCGGCTCCACCCACCCGTCGCAGGCGAACCGTGCGGCGTTCGACCGTGCGGTGGCCGAGATCGCGCACATCACCCAGCACCTGCTGGACGACCTGGTGACGTCGGCGCCGCCCAAGGACCGCGAGGTCGAGGCGGCCAAGGCGAAGGCGCGCAGCGCGCAGCGGTTCGCGCCCGCCTGAGCCGAGTCGCGGGGGCTTTCCCGACGTTCGGCGCGGGCCGGGCGGCGTCGTCGTCGACGTCGAGTTGCGAGGCGTGCGCCCACAGGTACGCTCAGCCTGCCTCATCGGAGTGGTCGATCCGATGAGGATCTGATGACTTCGCTCGTGGCGCCTCCTCCCCCCCATCGACCATCGGACTCGCCATCGTCACCGTTCCCGCCCCGCGCGAGGTGTACCTCGCACCCCCTGAGACAGCAGTCGAGCCCGCGCTGCCCGTCACCGCCGCCTCCCGCGCCCGACTCCGCGAGCGAGACGACGTCGTCCTGCGCAAGGGCCGCTACTGCCTGGTCAACACCGACCTGACGCCGCATGCGGCGATGGTCGAGGACCTGCTGTTCGTGCGCGACGCCCTCGACGCAGCCGGCATCGACTGCCTGCTGGTGCGCGGCAACGACGAGCGCCCCGTGATCGCCGTGGACCGCGCGCAGCGCAAGGCCCTGCGCGCGGCGCTGGCCAGCGCGTGCGCGGACGAGCCGTTCTACGT
>JAEWEI010000274.1 GCA_023389545.1 Actinomycetes bacterium
GCTCGACGTGGGGCCTGGCGCCGGGCGCCGAGGTGACCACCGAGGCGAACCCCGACTCGGTGACCCCCGAGTCGTTGGCCGCGCTCGCCGCGGCGGGCTTCACCCGCGTGTCCTTCGGGATGCAGTCGGCGGTGCCCCATGTGCTCGCGACGCTCGAGCGCACGCATGACCCGGCGCGGATCCCGGACGTGGTCCGCTGGGCGCGCGAGGCGGGGCTCAAGGTGTCCCTCGACCTCATCTACGGCACGCCCGGCGAGTCCCTCGACGACTGGCGGGCCAGCGTGGAGGCGGCCCTGGCGACGGGCGTCGACCACGTCTCGGCGTACGCCCTCGTGGTGGAGGCCGGCACGAAGATGGCCGTGCAGGTGCGGCGCGGGCTCCTGGACCTGCCCTCGGAGGACGACCAGGCGGCGAAGTACGAGGTGGCCGACGACCTGCTGACCGCCGCCGGGCTGCACTGGTACGAGGTGAGCAACTGGGCGCGCACCGACGCCGACAGGTGCCACCACAACCTGGCCTACTGGCGCGGCGACGACTGGTGGGGCGTCGGCCCCGGCGCGCACAGCCACGTGGGCGGCGTGCGGTGGTGGAACGTCAAGCACCCGCGCGCGTACGCCGCGCGGCTCGAGGCGGGGCTCAGCCCGGCGGCGGGCCGTGAGGTGGTCGCGGGGGAGTCGGCGCAGCTCGAGCGGGTCATGCTGGGCGTGCGGCTCGCGGAGGGGCTGCCGCTGGAGGATCTGAGCGCGTCCGCGAGGACGGCCGTGGCGGGGCTGGTGGCCGACGGGCTGCTCGACGGCGCGGCGGCCCTGGGCGCCGACGGGCCGCGGCGGGCGCTGCTGACCCGGCGTGGCCGGTTGCTGGCCGACGCGGTGGTCCGGATGCTGACTGACTGAGTCGCACAGACGACTGTGGGCCCCGCCGATCGGCGGAGCCCACAGTCGTTCGATCGGTCTTCGCTCAGGAGACGAGGCGGATGCACACCGGGTACCGGTACCACTGGTACCGGTTGGCGGCGACCGCCGCGAGGATCATGAAGACGAAGCCAGCGATGCTGACGACCGCGACCAGCGGGCTGCCGAGGCCGAGGGTCACCATCGCGATCACGATCGACACCACGTAGGCGATGGCCAGCGTGATCTGGAAGTTCAGCGCCTCCTTGGCCTGGTTCTCCAGATAGGGGCCACGCCCCTTGAAGACGAGCCAGACCACGAGCGGCGCGATGAACCCGAGGACGATCCCGCCGAGGTGCGCGAGGATCGCCCAGGTCCGCTCCTCGTCGGGGCGCAAGGGGACGGGGCCGTAGTGCGGGGGCTGGCCGGGCATCGGCTGGGGGGCGCTCATCGGACCAGTGTGAGGGAGAAGGGGTAGTGGTAGCGGTCGCCGCGCTGGACGGCGACGAATGCGAGGATCGAGAACACCAGGCTGAGGATGCCCAGTGCGATCTGCCCCAGGAAGCCCGCCAGCCCGATGAGCGGCATCTGCCCGACGACCCAGCACACCACGAGGCCGATCAGCAGGGTGAGCTGGAAGTTCAGCGCCACCTTGGCCTCCACTGCGATGTGGTTGCTGCGCTCCCGGTACACCAGCCAGATGACCAGCGCCGGGAGCCACCCGATGAAGAGGTAGGCGAAGATGCCGCCCAGGTGGGCGAGCGCGGACCAGGTGCGCGCCTCAGTCTCCGAGACGCCCCGGGGGTTGGCCTGCGGCGGTGGGGGATAGTCGCTCGTCATGGTTGCTCCTGCGGTGGCCGGGAGGTCCGGCCTCGGGGGATCGGGGGCGTCGCGCCCCCGGCGCGAGGACTCTACCGAGCCAGCGGCCCGCACGCGGGTGGTTCGTCACGCTGTGGGCGCCCCGCCGTGGCCGGGCGGGAGCAGGGGACTCGGCGTACGTTGAGGAGCCCGGGGCTGACCGCGGCGCCGGGGCCATTGCCACGATCCGGCGCGACCATCCGGAGGCCGACGATGAGCGAGAACACCCCGGGCACCCCGGACGACACCCCCGCCGGCCCGTCGGGGGAGCGACCGCCCGTGCCGCCGGGCTATCCGCCGCCCGGAGGCTATCCGCCGCCCGCGGAGCACCCCGGCCAGCACCCGTCGTCGGGGGGACGCCCGCCTGGCGGGCCGCAGCCACCGCCCCCGCCACCGCCTCCCGGATACGGAGCCGGGTACCCGCCGCCTCCACCTGCACCGCCCCCGCCCGGCCACAGCGGCTCCGGGCCACGCCCTCCCACCGTCGGCGACGCGTACGCGTGGGGCTGGCGCGCGTTCGGCGCGAACCTCGGCCCCATCCTCGTCACAGTCATCGCGTTCCTGCTGGTGGGCCTGGTGGTCTCGCTGCTGTGGAACCTGGCCGTCTCGGCGGCCGATATGGGCGTCGACTGGAGCGACTACCGCGGGATCGGCGTCGTGGGCGGGGTGGGCGCCTATCTCAGCAGCCTGCTGCTGACGCTCATCGTGATGTTCGTGACGTATGTGCTGCAGGCGGCGATCGTGCGCGGGGCGCTCGGAGTCAGTCGCGGGGAGCGGCTCGACCTGCGCACGATGTTCACCTTCCCGAGCCTGGGCGACGTGCTGCTCGCGGCTCTGCTGGTGAGCGTGCTGACGTCCCTCGGCTCGTTGGTGTGCGGCATCGGCGCGCTCG
>JAEWEI010000357.1 GCA_023389545.1 Actinomycetes bacterium
CTCCACCGCCGAGCTCGCGCAGGTGGCCTGGCGCTCCACCGCGCCGGGCGCTGTGCTCGCGGTGGGCGACCCGGAACGCATGGAGGTCGTCGGCACTCGCGTGCCGCTGCTCGAGGGCCGCACCCTCGTGGACGGGCTCGCCGCCGCCTACGTGTGCCGGGGATTCGTGTGCGACCTGCCCACCACTCGGCCCGCGCAGTTGGCGCGCGCGCTCGGTGGCGCGGCCACGGCGCCGGGCGCACGATGAGGTATGGACGAACTCCACCTGCTCCACCGCGTCAACGCGGACAAGATCACCTCGCTCGTGACCCAGGTGGGCGACCGCTGGGACACGCAGACCTCCTACGCCGACTGGACCGTCCGGGACCTCCTCAACCACCTCACCGCCGAGCAGCTGTGGGCGCCCGAGCTGCTGGCCGGGCGCAGCGTCGAAGAGATCGGCAGCCGCTTCGAGGGCGATGTGCTCGGTGACGAGCCGCTCGCCGCGTGGCGGCTCGCCGTCGAGGCGGCGCTCGCCGCGTTCGCGGAGCCCGGGGCGCTCGAGCGCTCAGTGCATTTCGGGGACAAATCGCTGACGGCGGATCAGTACCTGGACCAGATGGTCACCGACCTGGCCCTGCACGGCTGGGACCTGGCGACGGCCATCGACGCCGACGCGGACATCGACCCGGCCACCGTGGACCGCCTGCTCGTGGAGTGGACGGGCCGCGCGGAGGAGTCCCTGCGCGGCCCGATGTTCACCGGCCCGGACGAGCCGCCGCAGCCGATCGACGTGTCCGACGAGGAAGAGGCGCAGACCCGGCTCCTGGCGTTGTTCGGCCGGCACGTCTAGGGCTCACCAGCCCCCGCCGCCACCGCCTCCGCCACCACCGCCGGAGAAGCCGCCCCCGCCGGAGAATCCCGAGTCGCCCGTCGACCCGGGAGTCGCGGACAGTGACGTCGTCGCGATGTCGCTGAACCGCTCCAGGTTGCTGCCGAACGCCGCGTACGAGACCCAGAACGCCCCCGTGTGGCCGTACGAGCCGACGTACCAGTCAGGCTCGGCGACCGCTCTGCCCTGCGCGGCGAGTGTGCCGAACACCTTCGCCCACCGCTCGGCGAGCCCGAAGACGATCGCGTACGGCAGGTAGCGGGAGAACAGGTCCTCCCCCTCCTCGAATCGGATCTGCTCGGCCTCCGCCGTGGCGAGGTACTGCTGGAAGCCCCGCGCCTCGGCGAGGACCGCCGTGCCGGCAGGAGTGCGCGCGGGCGCCGCATGCGCCATCAGCAGCACCGCGACGCCCACGATGCCCAGTGCGATGGGCGGCAGCAGGACGCCGGGCGCCTCGACCACCAGGGCGATGAAGCCCACGAGGCTCGCCAGGGCGATCAGCCCGTACCCGGTCAGGCGCCAGCGCATCCGCACCGTCGCCGGCGAGGTGCGGAACCAGCCACGCGCCGTGACCTCCGCGTACAGGCCCTTCTGCACCGCGGACATCGTCGCGGCGAACGTCGACTTCAGCTCCGAGAGGGCGACCTCCGCCCGGCCGCTGAACAGCCCGTCGAACAGGGTGCGCTCGAACTCGAGCAGCCCGTCCGCGTCCCGCAGCCGCACCAGCGTCCAGTCCTTGGGCTTCTTGCCCGGCCTCGTGCGCGGCGCCTCGTCGATCCTCAGGTAGCCGCGCACCGCCAGGTCGATCAGCGTGGCCGTGACGTCCTTCGGGTGCGCCACCTCGTCCAGCAGCGTGCCGAGCTCGCCCGGCAGGACCCCGGCGGGCGGGGCGAACTGCACGGCCACGGGCGTCCGCCGGTCGCGGTGGCCCACGGCGTGCTCGGCGCCCTCGACGGGCGCCAGGCCCGGTGTGACGCCCAGGTAGGCCTGGTCACGGCCGCGGGTGCGGACCCGGTGAGCTGCCAGGCCGATGCCCCCCACGCCGACCAGCAGCGCGAGCGACCCGGACACCGGAGTCGGCGCGAGCATGTTGACGGGGACGGGGCGCTCCTCGAAGACGGGCGCCGCCCCGGACAGCACGCCCGCCGGCCAACCGACCGCGACGCTGAGCTGGTCGCCCACCGGCACCGCTGCCTGCGTGAACGTCACGGTGTCCCCGTTCACGTCAGCGGCGTCGCAGAAGTCCACCGACCCGGCGGGGCCGGTGTAGCAGGCGGCCTGCAGGATCTCCGCTGGACCGGCCACCGTGACGCTGACGTGAGCGAGCGGGATCTGCCAGTCGGCGCCGATCGCGTTCCAGTACAGCTCGTCGATCTGCGCGCCCGTGGCTCGGTCGGTGACGTCCGCGTTCGGCATCCCGGAGAGCGTGTACCCGAGGCGGTAGGACTGCACGCCGTCGACATCGCCGTTGTCCGGGTCCCCCACCCGCACCACCAGCGCGGACGCCCCCTCGTCGAGGTTGACGCCGGCCGGGGCCCCCGACGGGCTGGACGCGGTGACCTCGTCGATCGCGTAGACCCGGTCCCGGCCGTCTCCGGCGTCCATGCGCGTCACCAGCGACAGGTACGGGCCGTGTCCCGGCTCGTCGCCGAAGTCGAAGTCGAAGTCGAGCTCCACGCGCATCGTGCCGTCCTCGGCGACAGCCACCTGCGCGTCGTAGCGGAGGATCTGCCGGCCGGTGGTCTCAGCCGACGCGCGCGACGCCCAGGGTCCCGCGAGGAGCGCCAGGGCCAGGAGCGCGGCGCCGGCGAGGGCACGCGCCCGCCAGCCCCCCGCGCGTCGTCGAGCGGGGGCGGAGTCGTGCGTCACCTAGAGGTCTCTCTTCTCTCGCATCGCCCGGTGGGCCTCGAGGTTGTCCTGGCGCTCACGCAGCGCCTGGCGCTTGTCGTACTCGCGCTTGCCTCGCGCCAGGGCGATCTCGACCTTGGCCCGGCCGTCCAGGAAGTACAGCGACAGCGGGATGATCGTCTGGCCCTTGGCCCGCACCTTCATGTCGAGGCGGTCGATCTCCGAGCGGTGCAGCAGCAGCTTGCGCTTGCGGCGCGGCGCATGGTTGGTCCAGGTGCCCTGCGTGTACTCGGGGATGTGCACCCCTTCGAGCCACGCCTCCCCGTTCTCCACCTCGCACCAGCCGTCCACCAGGGACGCCCGGCCCGCGCGCAGCGCCTTGACCTCGGTGCCCGTGAGCACCACGCCCGCCTCGAAGACGTCCTCGATCAGGTAGTCGTGACGTGCCTTCTTGTTGGACGCGACAAGCTTGCGCCCAGTGTCCTTGGCCACGACCTCCCCTTCCTCGCCTCACCGCGCGCTGACGGGCAGCGCGCGCTCCAGTTCCCGGTCGTCGAGCCTACCGCTCGGAAGGCTTCCGGCCCGAGTCCTTAACGCCGCGACGGCTCAGCGGCCGAGCAGCGGGCCCGGGTCCTTCGTGGCGCCATTGACGTACACCTCGAAGTGCAGGTGGCATGCCGCCGACGTCCCCGTGTTGCCCGAGTAGCCCAGCAGCGTGCCCTGCTCGACACGCTGGCCGGACCGCACCACGAAGCTCGTCATGTGGTTGTAGCTCGACATCAGCGAGCTGCCGTTGACGAGCCCGTGGTCGAGCATCACCTGGTTGCCGAAGCCGTACCGGTACTGGGCCCACTGCACCGTGCCCGCGCGTCCCGCGTAGATCGGGTTGCCGCAGTAGGTGCGCAGGTCGATGCCGGCGTGCAGCCGCACGTACCCGAGCGTGGGGTGCAGGCGCATGCCGTAGTTCGACGTGACGTACATCGGCTTGATGCTGGTCGGGTTCGCGAACAGGCTCCCCGAGACGGGGCCGGCCGGCGTCTGAGGCTTGCCGGCCGCGGCGGCCGCGGCGGCGTCGGCGGCCCGTTGCGCCTCGGCGATCGCGGCGAGCTCGCCGGCGATCTTCGCGGCCTCCGCG
>JAEWEI010000401.1 GCA_023389545.1 Actinomycetes bacterium
CCGCTGGAAGCGGAACCAGCCGCGCTCGTTGGCGGGCACCATCAGGGGGTCGCCGTCGAGCAGCGCCGACGGCAGGCGCACGCGGTAGGAGTCAGCCAGGTCCCGCAGCGTCTCCAGGCGCATCGAGCCGGTGAAGTGCAGGTGCAGATGGGCCTTGGGGAGTCGGTCCAGGTCGCGCACCCCACCAGTGTGCCAAACGGGAGTGTGAGAGCACTCTCACGTGGATCTCCTGACAGGCTCCCCGGCAGGCCTCAACCTGGCGTTATGAGGTCCGACGTCCTCGCGCCGGTCTCCGGCGTGAGAGGTGGGCTGCGGTCAGGGGTGGGAGTCGCATGGCGTCGCGGGTGGATCGGGCAGCGTACGGATGGGTGGCGTTCGGGGCGGGCGCGTCGCTCGCCCTGGGGGTGCTGGGCGGGATCACCACCACCGCGGAGCTGACGCGTTCCGGTCATCGCGGGCCCGCCACGCCGGACCGTTCCGCGAGCAGGCCGGCCGGGGGCGTCATCAGCACGCACGTGGGCGGTGCGAGCCCGCCACCGTGCACCCCGGGCCTGATGGTCGAGCTGGCGCCCCCGCGCTCCGCCGAGCTGCCACGCTCGCAGCGCTCGCGGACGTGGTTCGCGTCCAACTGAGCGGGCGCCGGCGCGCGGGGCGCCCCTGGAGCGGAGGTCAGTGCGGCGCGACGTGCCGTCCCTGCGACGTCGGGCGCGTCGCTGTCGCGTCGACCAGCCGGTAGCCCACGCCGCGCACCGTGTCGATGTGCGGGGCGCCGAGCTTCTTGCGCAGGTACCGCACATACACATCGACGACGTTCGAGCCCGGGTCGAAGTCGTACCCCCACACCTGCGAGAGGAGCTGCTCGCGGCTGAGCACGTGCCCGGGGTGGCGCAGGAACGTCTCGGCCAGCGCGAACTCCCGGGCCGACAGGTCGATCTCGTGGCCGGCCACCTTCATCCGCCGAGTCCGCAGGTCCAGCTGCAGCGGGCCGTGCGTGAGCGTGGTGACGTCGCCGACGGGCTGCGGCGCTCGCAGGCGCAGCCGCACCCGCGCCAGAAGCTCCTCGAACCGGAACGGCTTGGCCATGTAGTCGTCGGCGCCGGACTCCAGTCCGGTGACCGTGTCCGTCACGGAGCTGCGCGCGGTGAGGATGATGACGGGCACGGTCTCCCCGCTCGCCCGCAGCTCGTGCAGCACGTCGAGTCCGTCCATGTCGGCCAGGCCGAGGTCCAGCACCAGCAGCGCGTACTCGCCGGTCCGGGCGAGCGCGAGCGCCTCGCGGCCGGTCGCGACGGTGCTCGTCACGAACCCCTCGGCGTGCAGGCCCTTGGCGAGGAACGCGGCGATCCGCTCCTCGTCCTCGGCGATGAGGATCTGCGTCATCTGTGCTCCACGAGCTCGGGGCGCTCCAGGCGCGCCGCGTCGACATAGGGGATGGCGGGCAGGTCGAGCAGGAACACCGAGCCGGGCCCGGCATGCGCGGGCCACCGCTCGAGGCGGACACGGCCCCTGTGCGCCGCCGCGATCGCGGCCACGATGGGCAGCCCCAGCCCGGCGCCCTCGGATCGGCGCCCGGTGCGGTCCGCCCGGCCGCGGTGGAACCGCTCGAAGATCCGCTGCTCCTCCTCGGGCGCCACCCCCGGGCCCTGGTCGTGCACCCACAGCCGCACCCGCCCGGCGTGCAGCTCGCTGCCAATGCGGATGCGCGTGCCGGGGGCGGACACCGAGACGGCATTGGCGATGAGCTGCAGCCAGGCCTGCGTGATGCGCTGCGAGTCCACCATGAGCACCACGTCCGCGCGCGCGGTGACCTGCCACTGGCGGTCTCCCAGGCTGCGTGCCTTGTCCAGCACATCGTCCGTGAGGCGCCCGATGTCCGTGGGCGCCGGGCGGACGAAGTCGGGCCGGTCGGCAGTGGCCAGCGTCATCAGGTCGTCGACGAGCCGGTGCATCCGGTCCAGCTCGTCCAACGCGAGCGACTGCACCGCCCGCACGTCCTCGGGGTCGCGGGGGTTGATGAGCTCGAGGTGGCCGCGAACGATCGTCAACGGGGTGCGGAGCTCGTGGCCCACGTCGTCGAGCAGCTCGCGCTGGGAGCCGAACGCGTTCTCAAGCCGGTCGAGCATCGCATTCACGGTGGCCGCCAGGTCCGACAGGTCGTCAGACCCCGAGACGGGGATGCGCTCGGAGAGGTCGGACTCGGTGATCCTGCGCGCGGCGTCCCGCAGCAGCCGGATGGGGCTCAGCAGCCGCCCGACCACGAACCACGCCACTGCCGCGATCACGGCGAGCGACCCGAGGGCGATCGTGGCGTAGGTGAAGTAGGTCGAGCCGAGACTGGCCAGCTCGGCCCCACGGTCGACCGCCACGACGAACAGCCCGGTCGAGGGATCGCCGGCGACCTTCACCGGCACCGCCACCATCCGGTACTCCGTCATCGTGGTCCGGACCGTGCGCAGCTCGACCTTCTCATCGGTCGGCAGCCCGCGCAGCAGGTCGATCAGCTCGAGGTCGTCCTCGAGGCGCAGCACCACGGGACGGGAGGCGATCCAGCGCGGCTCGCCGTCGATGAGGGCGATCACGCCCTCGTTCTCCGTGAGGCCGCGCATCTGGACGGCCCGCTCGAGCACGTCCGCCACCGAGGTGAAACGGGCCTTGGACGCCTGGTCGGGGTTGGGGCCCTCATCGGCCGTGATGTGCAGCACGTCCACGGCCCGGGTCAGCGAGTTGTCGATCCGCGCGTCGGTGCTCTGGGTCTGCAAGGCGTAGGCGGCGGCGCCCGCGATGAGCACGGTGAGCCCGGCCAGGCCGACCACGGCGCCGAGCAGCCGGGTCCGCACCGTGATGTGGCCGGCGCGGCGCGCAGGGTTCCAGCTCGCGCGCGGCTGACGTGCGTGGGTGGCCCTCATGCCAGGCCCTCGTGCGCCGGCGCCGGTCCACTGTCGGCGATCGGCGTGGCGGCGGGGGCCGCGGCGGGGCCTTCCGAGTTCACGGCCGGTGCGGGGGTCGGCATGGGCGTTGGCGTGGGG
>JAEWEI010000424.1 GCA_023389545.1 Actinomycetes bacterium
CCCCTGGGACGGGGCAGGCGCGCTCAGTCCGTGGTGGAGCCCCCGTAGTCCAGTCCGGGCCAGTGCGCCCATTCCTCGAAGTGCTCGGCGCGCCCGTCGGGCGCGAACCGCACGATCCACAGGTCGCGGAACTCACGGGGCTGGTCTCCGAGGTCGCCGAGGTACTGCACCTCGACGCGCAGCACCGCCGTGGGCGGTTCGATGGCGACAGGCTCTGCGCGCATTGTGAACGGCGTGGGGTCTGGCCAGAACTCGGCGATGGCGGCGTGCCCGCGCAGGCCGTCGTCGTATGCGCCGCGCCGGTAGACCGCCTGCTCGGTGAACAAGTCCTCGACGGCGGCAGTGTCCTGCGCGCGCCAGGCCTGCTCGTAGCAGGCGGCCCAAGCCATGACGTCATCGGTGTCCATACGCCCCCTCGTCTGGTCTGCCGAGCCTGACATGCCGGGGGCCCGCAAGCATGCGGGGAGGGGCATCACCCCCAGGGGCGCGCATCCTGGGAGGGTGCGCGCAGTCCGGCTGGACATCGACCCCGCGCTGCGGTTCCTGCTGCGGCCGGGGCGTCGGGGTGGGCACTTCACGGCGGCTGCCGCGGACACCGACACGTGGGGGCATGTCGTCGAGTCGGTGGGTGTGCCGCTCACGGAGGTCGGGGCGCTCACGGTGGGCGGCGCCACCGTCGCGACGTCGGCGCAGGCTGCTGACGGGCTGCTCCACGTGGCGCCTGTCGCGCGGCCGCAGGCCACGGATGCCTGGCCGCCGCGCTTCCTGCTCGACGTGCACCTGGGCGGCTTGGTGCGCCGCCTGCGGCTGCTGGGAGTGGACGCCGCCTACCGTCCCGAGGCCGACGACCCGGAGCTGGTGCGCATCGCCGCGGCGGAGGGCCGGGTGCTGCTCACGCGGGATCGCGGGCTGTTGCGTCGCCGGAGCCTGCCGCAGGGCGCGCTGGTGCGCGGGTCGGCCACGGGCGACCAGCTCGACGATGTGCTCGACAGGTTCGCCCCGCCTTTGGCGCCGTGGACGCGGTGCACCGCATGCGGGGGCGCGCTCGCGGTGGTGGACGCCCGGGAGGTGGCAGCCGAGGTGCGTCCGGGCACGTCCCGGACGTACGCGGAGTTCGCCCGGTGCGTGGAGTGCGGGCACGTGTACTGGCATGGGGCGCATGCGGCGCGGATCGATCCCGTGGTCGCCCATGCGAGGGATGTGGTGGCGCGCCGGAGGGGCGCATCAGGGTGATCGGAGAGTCCGGCCTGGGCGTCTACTGGCGTGCGCCGTAGCCCGCGCGGTCCACAAGCACCGCCAACTGCGCGCGCGTGGTGACGTCGAGTTTGCTCATCGCTCGCGAGAGGTTCGCCTTCACTGTCGATTCGGAGCAGAAGGTCAATGCGCCGATCTCGGCGTTGGACAAGCCCGCCGGCACATGCGCGGCAATAGCGCGCTCGCGGTCGGTGAGCGCGGCGAGCGCACGTCGGGCGTCGGACCTCCGGCTGTCACCGTCGGCCACATGCCGGATAGCGACGCGTGCGGACCCTGGGTCGAGCGCGCCTCCTCCACCT
The DNA here is from genome assembly GCA_023389545.1 of Actinomycetes bacterium. Lineage (GTDB taxonomy): Bacteria > Actinomycetota > Actinomycetes > Actinomycetales > Cellulomonadaceae > Cellulomonas_A. Next base: position 1,554 of record JAEWEI010000424.1, read on the forward strand.
GCTACCCGGGTGATGCTCTCGGCAATCTGGCCCGGGTCGGCGTCCTTGGTCAGGAAGCCCTGTGCGCCAGCACGGAGCGCCTCGAGGACGGTCTCATCAGTGCCGAACGAGGTGAGCGCGATGACGGCTGGGGGGTGGGGAAGGCGACGGACCTCCGTGATGGCGGCGACTCCGCCGACCCGCGCCATGTGCAGGTCCATGAGCACGACATCGGGGCGATGGGCGTGGATCGCGGCGACAACCTCATCTCCGTCCGCTGCGTCACCGACGACCTCGATGCCCTGGTCAGTGAGGATCTTGGTCAGCAGCTGGCGCACGAGCGCGTCGTCGTCGACGACGAGGACTCTGGTCACGCGGTGAGCGTACGGGCCTGCGCCCACACGCCATGACGTCAGTCGGCCTGCGCCCAGGGCAGATGGGCTGTGACGGTGTGCCACCCGCCGTCGACCTGGACGTCCAGCCATCCGCCGACCCGCTCGGCACGCTCCCGCATGCCGAGGATCCCGGAGCCGGAGCGAGCCGGCGGGGGACCGTCGAGCGAGCCGAGAGGATTGGCGACCCGGATCGTGACGCCGATCTGCCGACCGGCGCGCACATCGACCTCCACGGGATGCCCGGGCGCGTGCTTGAGCGCATTGGTGAGGGACTCTTGCACGATGCGGAACGCCGCGCGGTTCAGTGCCGGCGCCGCCAGATGGGCGTCTGCGACGTAGACGGCACTGGCGACCCAACTCCCGTGCAGGCGTGCGTTGTCGAGCAGGCCAGCGAGGTCTTCGAGGGTGGCCCCCGGGGAATGGTCGTCATCTGCGCCGGTGCGCAGCGTCGCGACCAGGCCTCGCATCTCTGCGAGTGCCTGCTGGGCGGAGGTGCGCATCTGCTGGGTGGCTGCTCGCACTTCGGCCGACGAGGCCGCCCGATCGACCTCGAGGGCCGACGCCTGCAGGGAGATGAGGGAGATGTGGTGGGCGACGGTGTCGTGGACCTCGCGTGCGATGAGGTCGCGCTCTTCCTGCCGGGTCATCTTGTCGCGAAGTTGGTTGGTCGTGGCGGACTGGGCGTCCTTGTCCGCAACGGCAGCCGCCGCGACTCTCTGCCAGCGCCGGGCTAGGCCCACGCCGACAGCCACTGCCACGCAGAGGGCTCCGATGACCCAGAACCCCTCGGTGGTCAAGTACGACAACTGGCCCGTGGCAGAGCTAGTCGACGACATCACCATGTACGCGGGGTCGCGCAGCGCGTCGCGACCCAGGGCGATGGCAGTGGCCGCAGTCGTCGCGGCGCCGCAGAGCCAGGCGGTGCGGCGCGGGGCGCTCGCGATGACCCAGGTGAGCGACAGCAGCGCGGCGAAGGAGTCCAGCGGGAGGATGA
>JAEWEI010000434.1 GCA_023389545.1 Actinomycetes bacterium
GGCCGGGCGACCTGCCCGATGGCGCCCTGCCGTTGACCGTCGAGACGTCCGGGCCCGGCGGTCTGCGTGTGCGCGGCTACCCGGCGCTGGTTGAGGAGCCGGACGGCGTGGCGCTGCGCGTCATGGCCGATCCGGCCACCCAGGTTGTCGAGCACCGCCGCGGCCTGCGGCGGCTGCTGCTGCGCGAGGTCGGGCTGGCGACACCCCGCGTGACGAGCCGATGGTCGGGGCAGCAGGCGCTCACGTTGGCCGCGAGCCCGTATCCGAGCACGGAGGCGCTGGTGGCGGATGTGCAGCTCGCCGCCGTCGACCACCTCCTGGCCGAGCACCTGGCCGGGCGGCCCGCCACGGAGATCCGCACGTCTGACGCGTATGCCGCGCTGCGGGCGTTCGTGCGGGACCGGCTCGAGGACACGGTGCACCGGATCGTCACCGACCTGGTGGCCGTGCTCGGCGCGTCCCGGGAGCTCGACGCGGAGGTGCGCGCGTCAACGAGCCTGGCCTTGCTGGCCACGTTGCAGGACGTCCGCGAGCAGGCCGCCCGGTTGGTGCACGTCGGCTTCGTCTCCGAGGTGGGCGCCAGCCGGCTGCCGCATCTGGCCCGTTACCTGCGCGCCGCCCGGCACCGGCTGACCAAGGCCGCCGCCAACCCGGACCGTGACGCGTCGCTGGCCTGGACCGTCGCCGAGCTGACCCGCGAGCACGCGACGGCCGTCGCGCGGGCCGAGGCGACGGCGACGCATGCCCGGGCCGTCGACCCGGACCAGCGCGCGGCGCTCGACGCGGTGCGGTGGATGATCGAGGAGTTGCGCGTGTCGCTGTTCGCGCAGCAGCTCGGCACCGACGGCCCGGTCAGCGAGAAGCGCATCCGCAAGGCGCTCGCCCAGGCCTGACAGCGCTGCGCGCTCCGTCGCCAGGCACGGTCAGACGTCACCCGGGCGAAACTCGGCGGATCACCGGGTGAGGTTGCGTGGTGACGCTCCCACACCTGCGGGCGCCGCACTACAGTGCCCGCATGAACACCCGGCCCGACCGCGACGACGCGGACCGCGAGGCGCTCGACGGCGCCACCGGGGCGAGCACCGCGCCGCCAACGGAGGAGATCCTCCTGGCCGTGCATCAAGGGCTGGCCAGCGTCCCTGCCGGGTCGCCGCATGCCTGGTTCGAGGTCCCACGCCAGCGCACTCCCGCAGCAGCGCCGAAGATCGGCCGCCGCCGCACATCCTGAGGCCCCGCGCTCGCCGCTGCGTCCACAGCCTCCGCGGGGGGCCGTCTGGCGTGTCAGCCGACAGCAGCAGAATGGACCCATGCCGCTCGAAGCCGATGACGCCCGCATGACCGCAGCGCCGATCACGCCCGAACCGGGCGCCCGCTGCTTCGGCGACGGCATCCCGCTGTACGAGGAGTACCACGACGCCGAGTGGGGCCGCCCGGTGCATGGCGAGCGTGACCTGTTCGAGCGGATCGCGCTCGAGAGCTTCCAGTCGGGCCTGGCGTGGATCACCGTGCTGCGCAAGCGTCCGGCATTCCGGGCGGCGTTCGCCGACTTCGATGCGGCTGCTGTGGCCCGATACGACGAGTCCGATGTGGCTCGGCTGCTCGCCGACGCGGGGATCATCCGCAACCGGGCCAAAGTCGAGGCGACGATCGCCAACGCCCGCGCGGTCCTGGACCTCGCGGAGTCGGGCCGGTCGCTCGACGAGGTCTTCTGGTCGCACGCCCCGGATCGTGCGGCCCATGTGCGGCCGGCCACCTGGGCGGATGTCCCCGCGATGACGCCCGAGTCGCGCGCCCTGGCCCGGGAGCTCAAGTCGCTGGGCTTCCGCTTCATCGGCCCGACCACCGCCTATGCGGCGATGCAGGCGTGCGGGCTGGTGGACGACCACCTCGCGTCCTGCCCGGTCGTGTTGGCCTCGTAGTCCGTCAGGGCGCCGGCTCGACGCCGAGTTCGGCGAGCAGGGTGAGCACACGCGCGCGGATCTCGTCGCGGATGGGGCGCACCGCCTCGATGCCCTGTCCTGCCGGATCCGCTAACGCCCAGTCCTCGTAGCGCTTGCCGGGGAAGATCGGGCATGCGTCGCCGCAGCCCATGGTGATGACGACGTCGGAGGCCTGCACCGCGTCGGTGGTGAGCACCTTGGGCTGTTCGGCGCGGATGTCGACGCCGTCTTCGAGCATGGCCTCGACGGCGACGGCGTTGATCTGATCCGCCGGCGCCGAGCCAGCGGAACGGACCTCCACTGCCTCGCCCGACAGCGCGCGCAGGTACCCGGCGGCCATCTGGGAGCGACCGGCGTTGTGCACACAGACGAAGAGGACGGATGGGCGTGTCGGCATGGCGCCCATGCTCGCCGCGCCTGGCGCGCTGGCGCAATCGCGCTGACGGCGCGCGAGGCATCGGGTGGCGTCGGGGACGCCTCGCTACGCCTCGACCCGGTGGGAGATAATCAGGAGGTAGCGGGACGAGTCGTCCGAAGCGACTTCACCGCACATCGTGAATCTCGATCCGTGAGAACCATTGCCCATATGGCGGTATGGGCCTACCATTGCGTCACCATCCAGAGCGGCCGAGAGACCTGGCTCGACGACGCCGCAGCAACCCCCCTCGTTCATCGCGGGTGTGGGTGCTTCCGCCAGGGTCGATGGAGCTGACCATGACCTGCATGGATCGTTGTCGTCCCGCGGCTGCGCCGCGCCCGCACTGCCGGGGGCACCGATGAGCGCCGCGGCCTGGAACGACGACCCGATCGAGGTCGCGACGCGCGAGCACCTCGCCGTGATCGACCGGCCGACGGTCTCGTTCGAGCTCTACCCGCCGCGCAACCCCGACGCGGCGCCCCGGCTCTGGGAGACCATCCAGGCGCTGAGCGCTGCCCGCCCCGACTTCGTCTCGGTGACCTACGGCGTCGAGGGCAAGACCCGCGACACCACCCGCCGCCTGGTGCGCCGCCTGCTCCGCGAGACGGCGCTGAACCCGATTGCCCACCTGACCTGCGTCGGCACCTCCCGCGCGGAGGTCGTCGAGGTCGTCGAGGAGTTCCTCGACGAGGGCGTGCGCTCCTTCCTCGCCCTGCGCGGCGACCCGCCGGTCGACCAGTCCGACTGGCATCCCCACCCGGACGGGCTGCGCACCGCCGCCGAGCTGGTCGCGCTGGTCCGCCAGATCGAGGCCCGCCGACGCGCCCAGAGCCCCGCGCAGGCCGTGCGCGCCACCGTCCGGCCGCTGTCGGTGGCCGTCGCGGCGTTCCCCCGCGGCAACGCGCCCGTGGGCAGCACCCGCGAGCAGGACATCGCCGCCCTGCTCGACAAGCAGTGCGCGGGAGCGGACTTCGCCATCTCGCAGGTCTTCTACGACCCGGCGTCCTACCTGGGCATGGTCGCCGAGGCTCGGCGGGCCGGGGTCACCATCCCGATCATCCCCGGCATCATCCCCACCACCGACCCGGGCCGCCTGCTGCGGCTCGAGGCGCTCACCGGCGTGCACGTCCCCCGCGACCTGCTGGCCCGCCTGGAGTCCGTGGACGACGAGGTGGCACGCCACCGGATCGGCATCCGCGCGGGAGTCGACCTGGTGAACGCCGTGCTCGACGGCGGGGCGCCCGGCGTCCACATCTACACCTTCAACACGCACCACGCCGCGCTCGACCTGCTCGAGGGCGCACACCTCGGCGGCGGGGCCACCACCGGCCCCCTCGCCCGACCGGCTGCCAGCGCGCCGCAGGTCACCCCCCACCAAGCCGATCACCAGACCTCGAGGGGCTGAGCATGACCACGAACGACACGACCGCCACGCCGGAGTTCCCGGCAGGCACCGTCCTCGGCTACCCGCGCATCGGGCCGCGCCGCGAGCTCAAGAAGGCCATCGAGGCATTCTGGGCCGGACGCTCCGACGCCGCCGAGGTCGAGGCCGTCGCGGCCGAGCTGCGCCGCCGCACCCGCGCCCGCCTGGCCGAGCTGGGGCTGCGCACCGACGCGCCCGCCATCCCCTCCGCGTTCTCGTTCTACGACCAGGTGCTCGACGCGACGGCCCTGCTGGGCGCCGTGCCGGCCCGGTTCGCGGACCTGCCCGACGACGACGGGCGCCTCGACCTGGCCGGGTACTCGACGGTGGCGCGCGGCCGCGGCGAGGACCTGCCGCTCGAGATGACCAAGTGGTTCGACACGAACTACCACTACCTGGTGCCCGAGATCGGCCCCGAGACGGAGTTCCGCTACGCGAGCGACCGCCCGGTGCGCGAGTTCGCCGAGGGCCTGGCCGAGGGTGTGCTGACCCGGCCCGTCATCGTCGGCCCCGTCACCTACCTGGCGCTGGCGAAGGCGACCGAGGGCTCCCCGGAGGGCTTCTCCCCCATCGACCGGCTCGCCGACGTGCTGCCCGTGTACGCCACGCTGCTGCGCGAGCTGCGCGCCGCCGGCGCCACCTGGGTGCAGCTCGACGAGCCCGCCCTCGTCTCCGACTCCGTGGACGTCCCCACCGAGCGCCTGCACGCCGCGGTCGCCGAGGCGTACCGCGCGCTGGCCACCCAGATCCCCGCCGACGAGCGCCCCGCGATCCTCGTGGCCGCGCCCTACGGCGACCTCGACGAGGCGCTGCCGCTGCTGGCCGCCACGGACGTCGACGGCATCGCGCTCGACCTGGTGCGCGGCGGGCTCCCCGCCGAGGACGTGCCGGGCCTGGCGGACAAGGTCGTCGTCGGCGGCGTCATCGACGGCCACAACGTGTGGCGCGCCGACCTGGGCGCCGCGCTCGACCGCCTCGAGGCGCTGCGCGCGGCCGTCGGTCCGGAGGCCACCGTCGCGGCCGGCACCTCCACATCGCTGTTCCACGTGCCGCATGACGTCGAGGACGAGCCGGCGCTCGACCCGACGCTGCGCTCGTGGCTCGCGTTCGCCGACCAGAAGGTCACCGAGATCGCCACGCTCGCCACCGGCCTCACCGAGGGCGGCCTCGCAGTGAAGGACCAGATCCTCGCCGCCGACGCCGCGCTCGCCACCCGGCGCAACGCCCCCGGCGTCGTCCGCCCCGAGGTCCGCGAACGCGTGGCGGCCCTCGACGAGGATGCGTTCCAGCGTGGCGAGTTCGCCGACCGCAAGGCCGCCCAGGCCGAGCGCCTGCAGCTCCCGCCGCTGCCCACCACCACCATCGGCTCCTTCCCGCAGACCCCCGACATCCGCAAGGCGCGTGCCGCGCACGACCGTGGGGACCTCAGCACCGAGCAGTACGAGGAGGAGATGCGGGCGGAGATCCGCCGCGTCGTCGAGCTGCAGGAGTCGATCGGCCTGGACGTGCTGGTGCACGGCGAGCCCGAGCGCAACGACATGGTGCAGTACTTCGCGGAGAACCTCGACGGGTTCGCCGTGACGCAGAACGGCTGGGTGCAGTCCTACGGCTCGCGCTGCACCCGCCCGTCGATCCTGTGGGGCGATGTGTCGCGCCCGGCGCCCATCACCGTCGGCTGGACGCAGTACACGCAGTCGCTGACGAGCAAGCCGGTCAAGGGCATGCTCACCGGCCCGGTGACGATCCTCGCGTGGTCGTTCGTGCGTGACGACCAGCCGCTGGGCGACACGGCCAACCAGGTCGCGCTGGCCCTGCGGGACGAGATCGCCGACCTGGAGTCGGCCGGCATCGCCATCGTGCAGGTCGACGAGCCCGCCCTGCGCGAGCTGCTGCCCCTGCGCGCTGCCGACCACGCCGCGTACCTCGACTGGTCGGTGCGCTCGTTCCGTCTGGCGACCTCGGGCGTGCGCCCGGACACCCAGATCCACACGCACCTGTGCTACTCGGAGTTCGGCGAGGTCATCGGCGCCATCGACGGCCTGGACGCCGACGTGACGTCCATCGAGGCCGCCCGCTCCAAGATGGAGATCTTGGCGGACATCGCCGACGCCGGCTACCCGCGCGCGGTGGGCCCGGGCGTCTACGACATCCACTCGCCGCGGGTTCCGGGCGAGGCCGAGGTCACCGAGCTGCTTGAGGCGGCGGTCAAGTCCATCGCCGTCGACCAGCTCTGGGTCAACCCGGACTGCGGCCTCAAGACCCGCCGCTACGCCGAGGTCACGCCCTCCCTGGAGAGCATCCTCGCCGCGACCCGGACGGTGCGCGCGACGCTCTGACCCGGCGTCGGCGGGCGCTGCCGATCACCGCATGACAGGTGGGCCCCGGTCACCAGACCGGGGCCCACGCTCATGCGCGTTACTCAGCGCCGCCCGACGTGCCTTCCGACGGGTACGTGCTCCCCGAGGACGACGGGTACTGGCCCCCCGAGGACGTCGAGCCCGATGACGTCGAGCCCGATGACGTCGCCGCATGCTCGCCTTGCGACGACGAGCCGCCAGTCTCGATCGTCGGGTGGGACTCCTGCGAGCCCCGCTGCACCTCGACCCGTCGCGGCTTTGCCGATTCCGCCACGGGAATGGTGAGCGCGAGCACGCCGTCGGCGTAGGTGGCCGTGATGTTCTGCAGGTCGAGTCCACGGCCGACTGTGAGCTGACGGGCGTACGTGCCGCTCGGCCGCTCCCGGGCGAGCCATTGGACGTCCGTGTCGGTGTGAGACGTGCGCTGCGCCCGGATGGTCAGCGTCCGATCCTCCACACTCACGTCGATGGTGCCGGGGTCCGCGCCCGGCAGGTCGACGAGCAGCACGTAATGGTCACCGGAGTGGTAAAGATCCATCGGCATCGTCGCCGCTGCCCGGGCACTGCCGAACATCTGGCCGACCAGCCGGTCCATCTCCTGGAACGGGTCATATGCAGTCGCCACAGCCGAACACCCCCTCATCGCACGGCCCTGGACCCCCCGGGACCGGCCGCCGCCCACCCACTGGCCGGGTGGAGATGACGTCCTTCGACAGTGACCCCGGATGGTCCGTCGCGCCACGCGAGGCGAGGTGTGAGTCGCCCAGCCGCGCGTCAGACGCGGGTGATCACCGACATCAACGACTTCACGATCTGGACGTCGGCGTCCAGCCAGGGGACGGAGAGCCACTGCCCGATGGGCAGCCAGCGCAGCTCGTCGTGCTCGATCAGCGGCTCGGGGGTGCCGTGGGTGACCTCGGCAAGCCACAGGCGCATGGCATAGGTGGCCGACAGCGTCCAGACGCCGTCATCCGGGCCGGTGACCTCCGCGCCGAGCTCGACGCGGACCCCGAGCTCCTCGCGCAGCTCGCGGTGCAGCCCGCTCTCCGGGGTCTCGCCGTGCTCGACCTTGCCGCCGGGGAACTCCCAGCGGCCGGCAAGGCTCGTCGGCGCCGAACGGCGCGCGGCGAGGAGCCGCCGGGGCGAGTCGAGGTCGTCGACGATGGCCGCGGCGACGACGAGCACGGGTGAGGTCATGCGGGAATTCTGCCAGTCAGCGTCCCGCATGCGCGCTGCGAGCGGCCCGCCCGGCGCTCGCGCGCCGCTGGCCTGGGGGCACGCTCAGCCGAGGAGCAGCAGCCCGCCCAGGCTCACCGACATCGCGATCGCCGTCGCGACGCCGCCGAGGGCCAGCGCCCGTCCGCCGCCACGCACCAGCTTGCCGACACGCACCTGACTGCCGAGCGCCACCATGGCCGCGCCGAGCGCCAGCGTGGTCGCGGTGCGGGCCATCGACGAGACCGCGTCGGGCAGCAGCCCCGAGGTCCGGATCAGGACGGCGATCAGGAACCCCACCACGAACAGCGGCACGATCGGCGGCCGCTTGCCGGTGGTCTGGGCGCCGCTGCGCCGGTGCTGAAGACCCACCACTGCGACGAGCGGGGCGAGCAGCACCACGCGGGCCAGCTTGGCGACCACTGCCACGGTGAGCGCCACCGCGGAGATCGCGCCAGCCGCCGCCACCACCTGCGCGACCTCGTGCACGGACATGCCCGCCCAGAGCCCCGCAGTCCTCTCGTCCAGGCCCACCAGGTGGGACAGCACGGGGATCAGCACGATCGCGAGGCTGCCGTAGAGGGTCACCAACGCGACGGCAGTGGCCACGTCGTCCTCGTCGGCATCGGCCACGGGGCTCATCGCGGCGACGGCCGCGGCGCCGCAGATGGAGAAGCCAGTGGCGATGAGCAGGCTCAAGGCGCGCCCCACGCCCAGCCGGCGCCCCAGCCACTGGGTCGCGCTGAACGTGATGGCGACTGTCACTCCCAGCACCACGAGCTCGCCCGCGCCGAGCGACAGCACCTCCGCGCCGGAGACCTGCAAGCCGAGCAGCACGACGCCGGCGCGCAGCACGTGTCGCGCCGTCCAGGCCAGGCCGGGCTCCAGCACCGGGTGCACCAGGTGCAGCATGCGCGCGAGGAGGCCCGCGCCGATGGCCACGAGCAGCACCGGGAACGTCGGCGACCAGGCAGTGAACGCCAGGCAGAGGGCCGAGACCGCCATCGCGACGAGGGCGCCCGGCAGGACGGCCCGCAGCCCGGCAGGGGGTGCGGCGGGCTGCGGTGAGGGCGGTGCGGAGTCGACGGGAGCCCGGGGGGTGGGGATGCGGGGGGCGGTCTCGGTGGAGGGAGCCGCGACAGGTGCAGGGTGGACGTGCTGGTGGTTCACGCTCCTACGGTGCCGTGCCAGGGGCGCGCCGTAGAAGGCCGTCCTGCCTAGGGGGACCTAGCCTGAGGCTATGGCCCCGGACCTGATCGGCAGCGCGCGGACACCGCTCGGACCCCTTGAGCTGCTCGTCGCGGTGGACGAGCACGGGTCCATCTCCGCGGCGGCCCGCGCCCTCGCGCTCGCGCAGCCCTCGGTGAGCGCGGGGCTCCGCCGCCTCGAACGGCAGACCGGGCTGGCCCTGGTGGTGCGCTCGCACGGCGGCACCACCCTCACGGACGCGGGTCGCGCGCTCGTGGGGCGCGCCCGGGACGTGCTCGCCGCCTCCGACGCGTTCGACCACGAGGTCGCCGCCATGCGCGCCGAGCGCGGTGGCCGGCTGTCCGTGGCCGCGAGCCTCACCATCGCCGAGTACCTGGTCCCCCGCTGGCTGGCCGCCCGGCCCGCCGGCGCCGCCGTGCTCGACCTGCACGTCGCGAACTCCCGTGACGTCATGCAGGCCGTGCTGCACGGACGCGCCGACCTGGGCTTCGTCGAAGGGCCCGACGTCGACAGCGGGCTGCACGCGCGCGCCATCGGGCATGACGAGCTGCTGGCAGTCGTGGCGCCCGAGCACCCCTGGGCGCGGCTGAACCGCCCGATCACCGCAGCCGAGCTTGCCGCGGGCCCGCTCGCGCTCCGCGAGGCGGGATCCGGCACCCGCGCCACCCTGGAGCAGGCCCTCGAGGCCGCCGGAAGCCCGCTGGCCAGCGCCCCGGCGCAACTCGGATCGACGGCGGCCGTCAAGAACGTGGTGCGGGGCGGGCGTACAGCCGCCGTGCTGTCCGCCCTGACCGTGCAAGACGAGCTTGACAGGGGAACCCTGCGCCGCGTCCGGGTCGAGGGCGTCGACCTGCACCGGGAGCTGCGCATGGTGTGGTCACGAGGCCGCGAGCCCGCTGCCGTGGCCCGTGAGTTCGCCGCGACCGTCGTCGCGGCGACCAAGGAGCAGCGTCAGCGCAGGCCCGCCGCCTCAGCCCAGGCGACCGCCTCCGCGCGCGTCGAGACGCCGATCTTGCGGTAGACCGAGCGCACCTGGGACTTCACGGTGTTGCGGGTGACGAAGAGGCGCGTCGCGATCTCCTCCAGGGTGACGTCCTCCGCCAGCTCGCCGAGCACCACCCGCTCACGGCGCGTCAGCGGCTCCGCGAGCTGAGCTGCGGGACGGGCGATCTCGATCGTGCTCATCATGTCCTCCTGGAGTACTGCGGCGCCCCGGCCCGGCCGGTGCGGTGATGCGGGCTGTCACTGATGAGATCGGCAACCTGCGTCCCCATGACGCAGAAATCACCCATCAATCACCCACGCCGCACCCCACCCCCCGGCATCCACCCGCCAAGTTGGACAAACGTGCAGGTCAGGCCGTTACGCGCGCTTACGACCGGTTTTTCGGTTCATCCGAAAGAGGTCATCCGGACGGCCTAACCCGGAACGCCCTCAGGGCGCGGTGAGCGACTGGTACTCGGCCGCGGTGAGCAGCGGTCCCGCCCCGGTGACCTCGACCTTGAGCAGCCAGCCCTCGCCGTACGGGTCGGAGTTCACCACCGACGGGTCCGCCACCGCAGCGTCGTTCACCGCGATGACCGTCCCGGAGACCGGCGAGTACAGCTCGGAGACGGACTTGGTGGACTCGATCTCCCCCACCACGGCGCCCGCGCTCAGCACGTCGCCGACGGCCGGGAGCTCCAGGTAGACGACATCACCGAGCGCGTCGGCGGCCGTCGCGGTCACGCCGACGGTGGACGGGTCGCCCTCGAGCACCCACTCGTGCTCGGCGGTGTACTTCAGGTTCTCGGGAAAGCTCGGCATGGGTGTCTCCTGGGGTCGCTCGGGCCGGACGGCCCGGGTGGGCAGTCGGTGCGGGTGGGGTGGTGGTGGGGTGCTGGCGGTGAAGTGCTGGCGGTGAACCTGGTTTACCGCGCGCGCCGGTAGAAGGGAAGCGCGACGACGCGCACGGGCTCGCGACGCCCGCGCACATCCACGGCCAACTGCGTGCCCTCGGCGCTGAGCTCGGGGGTCACGTACGCCATCGCGATCGGGTGGCCGAGCGTCGGCGACGGAGCCCCCGAGGTCACCTGGCCCACGACGGGGCTGTCGGGCGCAGTGCTCGCGAGCACTGCGTAACCGTGGCGCGCGGCACGGCGGCCCCCGGAGGCGAGGCCCACCAGCACCCGCGCCGGCGGTGACGCCTTGCGGGCCGCGAGCGCCGCGCGGCCGACGAACGGCAGCGGCTCGCCATCGGGCAAGGCCTTGTCGAGCCGGACCACCCGGCCCAGCCCGGCCTCGTACGGGGTGGTGGTCCGGTCCAGCTCGTTGCCGTACAGCGGCATCCCGGCCTCCAGGCGCAGGCTGTCCCGCGCCGAGAGCCCCGCGGGGACCAGCCCATGCGGGGCGCCGGCGTCGAGCAGCGCACGCCACAGCGCGGGGGCGTCGTCCGACGGCACGAACA
>JAEWEI010000003.1 GCA_023389545.1 Actinomycetes bacterium
CCGCGGCCGCGCTCATCGCCGCCGAGGCGCCGTCGGTGGTCCTGCTCGCCAGCCCGAACAACCCGACCGGCACGGCCCTGCCCGTGGAGACGCTCGAGGTGATCCTGGACGCCGCTGCGGCCGTGCCCGGCGGCTGCGTCGTGGTGGTGGACGAGGCGTACGGCGAGTTCCGCCGCGAGGGGACCCGCTCGGCGCTGCGCCTTCTCCCCGGGCGGCCGCATCTGGTGGTGAGCCGCACCATGTCCAAGGCCTTCGGCTTGGCCGGGGCACGCGTCGGGTACCTGGCGGCGTCGCCGCACATCATCGACGCGCTGCGCGTGGTCCGGCTGCCATACCACCTGTCGGCAGTGACACAGGCTGTGGCGCGCGCCGCCCTGCGGCACGCCCCCGCGCTGATGGCCCAGGTCGGGTCACTGCGGGCGGAGCGCGACGCGCTGGTCGACTGGCTGCGCACACAGGGGCTGCAGGTCGCCGAGTCCGACGCGAACTTCGTGCTGTTCGGGGTGTTCGACGACCGGCACGCGATCTGGCAGGGTCTGCTCGACCGTGGGGTGCTCATCCGCGAGACGGGACCTGAGGGGTGGCTGCGCGTGTCGATCGGCACGGCGGAGGACATGACGGCGTTCAAGGACGCCCTGGTGGAGGTGGCAGGACTGTGACCACGACGGCTGACCGTTCGGCGCGCACGGCGCGCATCGAGCGGACCACGAGCGAGTCGAGCGTGCTCGTCGAGCTCGACCTCGACGGCACGGGCACGACGGACATCTCGACCACAGTCGGGTTCTACGACCACATGCTCACCGCGCTCGGCAAGCACTCGCTGATCAACCTCACGGTCAAGGCCACGGGCGACACGCACATCGACGCCCACCACACCGTCGAGGACGTCGCGATCGCCTTGGGCGAGGCGCTGCGTGTGGCGCTCGGCGACAAGAAGGGCATCTCCCGGTTCGGCGACGCGATGGTGCCCCTGGACGAGGCGCTCGCGCAGGCAGTGGTCGACGTGTCCGGGCGGCCGTACCTGGTGCACTCCGGCGAGCCCGCAGGCCAGGAGTACCACCTGATCGGCGGGCACTTCACGGGGTCGCTCACCCGGCACGTGCTGGAGTCCATCGCCCACCACGCCGGGATCTGCATCCACATGCGGGTGCTGGCCGGCCGCGACCCGCACCACATCGTCGAGGCGCAGTTCAAGGCGCTGGCCCGGGCGCTGCGCCTTGCCGTGCAGCCCGACCCGCGGGTCGAGGGCATCCCGAGCACCAAGGGCGCGTTGTGAGCGTGGACGCGCCGCGTCCCGGCGACGACGACGCGCTGCCCGAGGGCTTCTCCGTGCCCGACGACCTGTCGTCGCTGACCGGCGCCGACTCCCCGTCGCAGCCGGCCTCAGGCGACCCCGCGTCGGACACGCCCAGCCCGGACGTCCCTGACACGGCCGAGGCCGCTGCGCAGCAAGAACAGCCGCAGGTGGCGCTCGTCGTCACGCAGGTGGCCGGGGCCGAGGCCCTCGCGGCGGCGTGCGCGCTCGCCAAGGTCGAGGCCGACGCGATCTTCACGCCGGTGGGCGCCGTCGCGGTGCTGCGCGATCCGTCGGCGGGGCAGGCGGGCGCCGGCGCCCTCTCGACGATGCTCAAGGCCGCGCCGGTGGTCCTGCTGGTGCGGCGCGCAGGCCGGATCAGCGCAACCCACTGGGCCAACGGAGTGCAGGGCGACGACCTGCCCCCCGGCCTGGTGCTGTCCGACGCCCCGCCGGAGCTCGAGCAGCTGCTGCTGGGCACGCTGACGATCTCGGACGCCGAGAACGCGGTGACCAGCGTGGGGATGTCGCGCTGGAAGGCGATGCGCCTGCTCGCCGCGGCGGCGAAGGACAACCGCCGCCGGTGACGCGAAGGCTGGGGCGGCGCTGGAAGAGGGGCGCCCCAGCCCGCGCGCGCACCCATGGACGTCGGCCCGCCCGTCAAGCGGTGACGGGTAGCCTGGGCCCGTGCCTAGCCAGTCTCGTGTCGTCGTCCTCGACTACGGCTTCGGCAACGTGCGGTCCGCCGTGCGTGCGCTGGAGCGTGTCGGCGCCCAGGTCGAGCTCACCGCCGACGCCCATGCCGCGACCGAGGCCGACGGCCTCATCGTCCCCGGCGTGGGCGCGTTCGCCGCGTGCATGACGGGGCTTCGGGGCGTCCACGGCGACCAGATCGTCGACCGCCGGCTCGCGGGCGGCCGCCCCGTGCTCGGCATCTGCGTCGGCATGCAGGTCATGTTCGCCTCCGGGGTCGAGCACGGGACGCAGGCCGACGGGCTCGGCGAGTGGCCCGGCGTGGTGGACCGCCTCGAGGCCGAGGTCGTCCCGCACATGGGCTGGTCGACGGTGGACGTGCCCACCGGGTCGACGCTCTTCGCGGGGATCGAGGACGAGCGCTTCTACTTCGTGCACTCCTACGCCGCGCGGTCCTTCCCGCTGGCGGAGTCGGTCGACGCGCAGCGGTTCGCCGCGCCGCTGGTGACGTGGTCCGAGCACGGCGGGCGGTTCGTCGCCGCCGTGGAGAACGGCCCGTTGGCGGCGACCCAGTTCCACCCGGAGAAGTCCGGGGACGCCGGCGCCGAGCTGCTGCGCAACTGGGTCGCCTCGCTGCGCTGACCTGGCGGCGCCTACTACACCTGCCGGCCCGTTGGGCCGTGCCACGCACTGGCGCATCGCGCGCCGCCGAGAGAGGACACCATGACCGATCGCCTGGAGCTGCTGCCCGCTGTCGACGTCGCCGCTGGGCAGGCTGTGCGCCTGGTCCAGGGCGCCGCCGGCTCTGAGACGGGCTACGGGGACCCGCTCGCCGCCGCGCTCGACTGGCACGCGGGCGGCGCGGAGTGGATCCACCTGGTGGACCTGGACGCGGCGTTCGGACGCGGGTCGAACGCGGCGCTGCTCGCCGGCGTCACCGCGGACCTCGCGGGCAAGGGCGTCAAGGTCGAGCTCTCGGGCGGCATCCGGGACGACGAGTCGCTCGAACGCGCCCTGGGCATGGGCGCCACCCGCGTGAACCTCGGCACCGCGGCCCTCGAGAACCCCGAGTGGACCGCGAAGGTCATCGCGAGCCACGGTGCGGCCATCGCCGTGGGGCTCGACGTGCGCGGCACCACGCTGGCCGCACGCGGGTGGACGCAGGAGGGCGGGGACCTGTGGGACGTCCTCGCGCGCCTCGACGACGCCGGTTGCGCGCGCTACGTGCTCACGGACGTCACCAAGGACGGAACCCTGCGCGGCCCGAACCTCGAGCTGCTGCGCGAGGTCTGCGAGCGGACGTCGGCGCCGGTGGTGGCGTCGGGCGGGGTGTCGAGCCTCGAGGACATCGCGGCCCTGAAGGCGCTGGTCCCGCTCGGCGTCGAGGGGGCCATCGTGGGCAAGGCGCTGTACGCGGGCGCCTTCACCCTCCCCGAGGCCCTGGACATCGCCGGACGGCCGTGACCGTGGGTCGCGAGCTGCCGCCGTCGTCGCCCTTCGCGTACGACGACGGCTCGTGCGACGCAGCGCTCGCTGCGGCGCTCGACGCGCATGGCCGCGGGCTCGGCCACGTCGCCGATGTGGTGGAGGCCCTCGCGGGCACCCGCGTGCTGGTGCCGGTGCTCGCCGAGCTCGACGCGGCAGGCGTCGTCGAGCACGGCGGGCATGAGCACACTGTCGACAAGGAGGCGTCGACCGGCATCGTCGCGCTGCGCGCGCCGGACGGGCGCACCGCGCTCCCGGTCTTCTCCTCCGTGGCGAGCATGGCCGCCTGGCGCGCCGACGCCCGGCCCGTCCCCTCGGACATCGCACGCGCCGCGTTGTCGGCGGTGAGCGAGGGCTGGGAGCTGCTGGTGCTCGACCCCGGCGGGCCGGTCACCGTGCTCATCCCGCGCCCGGCCGTCTGGGCGCTCGCCCAACAGCAGCGGTGGAGCCCAGCAGTGCACGCCACCGCGGACGGGCTCCGCGTGGACGGGGCAATCCGGGACGCGGCGCGGGCTGCGGTCACCGGGATCGCCGAGGTGCGGGCGGCCGACGCCGAGCCGGGACGTCGCGCCGAGGTCGCGGTGGTGCTCTCGCTGGCCCCCGGACTCGGCCGCGCGCAGCTGGACGCTGTCCTGGCGCAGGTCAACGCGGCGCTCGCCGCCGACGAGACGATCGCGGCACGCGTGGACTCGCTCGAGCTGCGCCTGCGAGCCGCTGGCTGAGCGGACCCCGCTGCGCTGACTGAGCGGACTTCGCTGCGCTGGCTGGGCGGGCTCCGCTGCGGCCGGTGGTCAGCGCCTGCGGCGGCGGCCCAGCACCCAAGCGGCTCCCAGCACCGAGATCGCGATCGCGCCCACGGCCTGACCCCCGAGGATCACCCGGTTCAGGTCGAGGGCGGGCCGCCAGTGCGCCCCTGACTCGCTGATCACGTACACGCCTAGTGGCTTGACCCGGGCCGCGTACCAGCCGCCGCCGCCTTTCCCACCGGTCTCGCCGCGCTCCGCGCTCTTGGCGTCGACCTGGCCGGCGCCGAACCCGGAGCCGGTCCCGCCGATCAGCCGGGCCACCGGGATGACCGTCGTGCCGGCATGCTCATAGGGCTCGCCGAACACCCGGCCGACGTTGAGCGTGTCGCTCACCGCCTGGGTCACGGCCGACGGGTCGAACTCGTGGTCCTGGGGCATGGCGTCTCCTGCTTCTTCGCGAGGTGGTGGCACGGGGACTCAGGACGTCGCGCAGGACTCGGAGTCCACGAACGAGGTGTCGTCAGCAAGCATCGCGCGCAACGTGCTCACCGGCACCACGAAGCTCATGCCCGTCGAGTTCTTCGCGTAGACGACGCCGATCACGCGGCCCTCCGAGTCGAGAGCCGCCGAGCCGGAGCTCCCCGGCTCGACCGCGGCGTCGGTGATGAGCACCTCGCCGAGGTTCTCGTTGAGGGGGTCGGTCGTGGTGCCGATGACGTGGCCGCTGGTGACGGTGAGCTGGCCGCCCAACGGGTACCCGACCACCGTCACCTCGTCGCCCGTCGTCGGGTCGTCCTCCGCCAGCACCGGCGCCGCGGGCAAGGGCTCGGCGGTCCGCACCACCGCCAGGTCCGCGAGGCCCGCGATGCTGGCCGCAGTCACGGCGATGTCCCGGCCGTCGTACGTGCTGACCTGCAGGTCCGCGGAGTCGGCGACGACATGCCGGTTGGTGATCAACGTCGACTCGTCGAGCGCGAACCCCGAGCCCGTGGACAGCGACGAGCAGCCGACGTTGCGGATGCGCACCGCCATCTGCTGGGCGGCGTCGAACCCGTCGACCGACAGGTTGCCCGTTTGGGTCGGCTCGGCCACCGGGGCGTGCGAGGGCACCAAGTCGGTCGGCAGAGGCCCTGGGACGGACGGCAGGGCGCCGCAGCCGGCGAGCAGCAGCACGGACAGCACGGCGGCGGCCGGCGACCCCGGGGTCGCCGGCCGGGAGCCCCCCTGCAGGCTCATCGCTCGAGCACCTCCTGGAGCGACGTGTTCGCGTCGCTGGCGGCCGCGCACACCCGTGTGACGTCGGTGCGGAACCGTGCGAGGTCGGCTGCGTCATACAGCGACGGGTCCTGCAGGTATTCGATCAGCTTGTTCTGGCCGTCCACGCACGAGGTGAGCGCGGTGGTGACCTTCCGCGCGGCCTCGGACACCTTGGCCTGGTAGTCCACGACGCGCTGCTGCACCTCGCGGTCGTCGCCGAGCTGCGCCTTCTCGTCGGCGAGCTCGGTGATGCGGTTCTGCGCCGCGCTGAGCTGGGCTCGCGTCCCGTCGAGCTCGGCGAGGGCTCCCGCCAGGTCGTCACGCGCCTGGGCGAGGTCCTGGCCCATGGACCTCGCGACGAGCTCCCACTCGTCATTGCGCTGCTCCAGGGCACGGGCGGCCACCAGCAGGTAGGTGCACAGCCCGATCAGCACGGCGAGCGTCAACGTGACGACGATCATCGTTCGCGGCCCGCGACCGCGGCGGGGCGCGTCGGCGAGCGCCAGAGAGGCGGGCAGCGGCGCGGCGGGGGTGGCGGCGTCGACGGGCTTGGACGGCATGAAGAGCGAGGGCGGTGGTGGCGGGGGAGTGACGGGTGCTGTGACGCTGGCCGCCGCTGTGGGCCGGGGGGTCGGGGCGGGGCTGGCGGCGAGGATCGTGTCGTCCAGCGGCTCGTGGCCCGCCGTCGACCCGAGCGCTGCCGGCTCGTGGTCACCGTGCTCGTGGTCGTCGTGCTCGACGAATGCCGGTTCGAATTCGTCGTGCTCGCCGTCTGCCCGCGCGCCGTCCTCCAGTGCGATGCCGGCCTGAGCGATGGCGGACGGAGCGGCGTCGGCCGGAGCGGTGTCGGCCGG
>JAEWEI010000034.1 GCA_023389545.1 Actinomycetes bacterium
TGCGCGATGGCCGGGCGCGGCGAGTCGTTCGCCGCGCACGCGCGCGAGCTCGGCGCCGTCGTGGCGGGGATGCACGGGGCCCTCGCCGCCGCGCTTCCCGTGCCGCCGCCGCCGCCCACCGTGCACCGCGCGAGCTCCGTCGCGCAGGCGGTGCGCGACAGGTTCCGCTGGGCGGCCTCGGCCGTGCCCGTGCTGGACAAGTTCGCGGGCGCCGTCGAGGACCTCGCGGTCCGCACCCAGCACCTGGACCGCCTGCCGGCGCCGCAGCGCATTCACGGCGACCTGCACCTGGGCCAGGCGCTCTACGCCGACGACGTCTGGTTCATCACCGACTTCGAGGGCGAGCCGTTGGCGCCGGTGGCCGCCCGCACCCGACCCGACCTCGCGCTGCGGGACGTGGCGGGCATGCTGCGCTCCTTCGACTACGCGGCAGCCGTGGGCGCCACCCGCGGCGCGGACGGCATCCCCGACGAGGCGGCGGCGCTGGCGTGGACCGACTCGGCGCGCCAGGGACTGCTCCGCGGCTACCGCGACGCGCGGCTCGCCGCGCAGGGCCGGGAGCCGGGCGCTGACAGCGACCCGGAGGACATCAGCCTGGAGACCCGCGCCCAGCTGCTGCGCGCCCTCGAGCTCGACAAGGCGCTGTACGAGGCGGTGTACGAGGCCCGCAACCGGCCCGCGTGGCTGCCGATCCCGTTGTTGGCGATCACCCGGCTGCTCGCCTGAGCGACGCGGGCGGCGTGGCTCAGGCGAGGGCCTGCGCCGGCTTCCCGTCGCCCTCGGCCAGCAGCTCCGCGGGCAGCCGCAAGCCTGAGTGCCGCGGCGCCAGCTCGCTCTGCAACACCAGCGCGGCGGCCCCCACCGCGGCGGCCTCGGACGCGTTCGATGAGATGGTCACGCGCACCGGGTGGCTGCCCCGCGCGAAGAACGAGCGCCCGAGCTGGTCCTCGACGGTGGGCAGGTAGATCGATCCCGCGAGCGCGAACGACGGCCCGGTGAGGACCACCATGTCCAGGTCCATCACGTTCGCCAGCGTCTGCGCGGCGACGCCGATGAACCTGGCCGACCGCTGCAGGATCGCCTGCGCCGCGGGCTCGCCCCGCAGCGCCGCGCGCGCGACTGCCGCGAACTGCTCGGCGACGGTGCGGTCGGGCTGGCCGAGGTCGAGGCCTTGGGCTTGTGCGGCGGCGACCACGGCGGCGGGCCCGGCGAGCGCCTCGACGCATCCCTGGCTCCCGCACCAGCACGGCGGCCCGTCCACGTCCACGCAGATGTGGCCGACCTCCCCCGCATTGGAGGACGACCCCCGGTACACCGTGCCGTTGACGAGCACGCCAGCGCCGATGCCGGTGCCCATGTACAGGGCCGCGAAGGCCGACGTGGTCTCGATGCCACCCGCCCAGTACTCGCCGATCGCGGCGGCCGTCGCGTCGTTGTCGAGCAGCACGGGCACGCCGACGGCGTCCTCGAGGGCGTCGCCGAGCGGGTAGTCGGCCCACCGCTGCATGATCGGCGGCGCCAGCACCATGCCGACCGAGGCGGTGATCGGCCCGGGCGAGACCACGCCGATGCCGAGCACGCGGGCGTGGTCGACCCCGACCCGTGTGATCATCGCGTCGATCTCGCCGACCATGCGGGTGACGACCTCCTGCGGGTCGTCGGAGCCCGCGCCGGACTTGCGCCAGCGGCCCACGATCGCGCCGCCGAGGTTCGCGAGCACGTAGGTGATGCCCGCGTGGTCGAGATGCACGCCCACGGCGTAGCGGGCGCTCGGGTCGAGCCGCAGCAGCCTGCGCGGCTTGCCGCCGGTGGACTCGGCCTGCCCTGCCTCGACGACGAGCCCCTCGTTCATCAGGCGGCGCACCACCGTCGAGATCGTGGCGCCGGTGAGCCCGGTCGCGTGGGTGAGCTCGACCCGGCTGATGGTGCCGGCGGCCCGGATGACGTCGAGGATCGCCGATCGGCTGCTCGTGTGGGCCATGCCGAGGCTGGTGCTGCTCACGCTGGGTCTCCTGTCCGGCGGTGCGCGGGGTCCGGGCGGCGCCGCGCCATCTCGACTAGGCGGCGAGACGACGACATCCGGGGGCCACGGGCCCGCCGACTTCGTTCGATGGCCACAGCGTCCCACAGGATCGTGGGCCGCCCGCCGCGCTTTCCCCCAACCGCCACGCGCGCGTTCCGTCAGGCTGTCGCGGACAGCTCGCGCAGCCGCCGCTCGGGGTCCGGGGCGGCCTCTGCCAGCAGGCGCGTGTACTCGTGCTGCGGGTTGAGGATGACCTCGTCCGCCGCCCCGCGCTCGACGATCTGCCCGCGGTACATCACCAGGATCTCGTCGGAGAAGTGCCGGGCTGTGGCGAGGTCGTGCGTGATGTAGAGGACGCCCAGGTTCTCCTCGCGCTGCAGGCTCGCGAGCAGGTTGAGCACGCCGAGCCGGATGGAGACGTCGAGCATCGACACCGGCTCGTCGGCCACGAGGATGCCGGGCTCGGGCGCCAGCGCGCGGGCGATCGCGACGCGCTGCCGCTGCCCTCCGGAGAGCTCATGGGGCCGGCGCCTGGCGAAGTCGTCGGTGGCGTCGAGCCGCACCCGCTCAAGCAGCGAGCGCACCTTATGGCGCACCTCGTCGCTGGACAGCCCGCGGTGGTGCAGGCGGATCGGGCGCTCCAGGTGGTGCTCGATGGTGTGGTACGGGTTGAGCGAGGCGAACGGGTCCTGGAAGACCATCTGCACCTCTTTGCGGTAACTCCGCAGGCCGGGCCCGCGCCGCTGCACGGGCTCGCCGTCCACTGCGATCTCCCCGCTGGTGGGCCGCTCGAGCTGCATCAGCAGCTTGGCGATCGTCGACTTGCCGCTGCCGGACTGCCCCACCAGGGCCACGGTGCGCCCGGGCTCCAGCGTGAAGCTCACGTGGTCGACGGCCGTCAGGGTCGTGGACCGGAACCCGCCGCGCAGGTGGTACTCCTTCACCACGTCGCGCACCTCGAGGGTGGTCATCGGTTCTCCTCCTCGTCGACGCCGGAGCGGATGAACCCGCCGCGAGCCCCGGTCAGGCTCGGGAACGACCCGAGCAGCGTGCGGGTGTACTCGTGCTGCGGCTGGGTGTAGAGCGTCATCGCGTCCGCGAGCTCGACGATCTCGCCGTCGCGCATGATCGCGATCCGGTCGCTGATCTCCAGCAGCAGTGGCAGGTCGTGCGTGATGAAGATGACGGCGAAGCCCAGCTCGGAGCGCAGCCGGGTGATCTCCCGCAGGATCTCGCGCTGCACCACCACGTCGAGCGCGGTGGTCGGCTCGTCCATGATCATGACCTGCGGGTCCAGGGCCATCGCCATCGCGATCATCACCCGCTGCCGCATGCCGCCGGAGAGCTCGTGCGCGAACGACTTCAGCCGGCCGCGGTCCACCCCGACCCGCTCGAGCAACTCGCCGCAGCGCTCCACCCGCTCGGCGCGGCCCATGTCCGGCCGGTGCGTGGTGAAGATGTCCTCGAGCTGCGCCTGGATGCTGATCACCGGGTTCAGCGAGTTCATCGCCCCCTGGAAGACCATCGCGATCCGGTCCCAGCGGAAGGCGCGCAGATCCTCGCCGTGCAGGGCGCCCAGGTCGAGCTCGTACCCCTCTCGCGAGTGGAACACGGCGCGCCCGCTGGTGATGACGGCGGGCGGCTTGAGCAGGCGGTTCACCCCGTAGGCCAGGGTGCTCTTGCCGCAGCCGCTCTCCCCCGCCAGCCCGAGCACCTCCCCACGGCCCAGGGACAGGGTCACGTTCCTGACCGCGTGGACCACGGGGTCGACGAGGTAGTCGATGCTCAGGTCCTCGATAGTGAGCACCGGGTGGGAGGACGTCCCCGGCGGGGTGGGTGTCGGCGTGGAAGCCGGGGCGGGTGTGGGCGTCGGCGTGGTCGTCACAGCGTGGCCTCCTTCGCGCTCTTGAGCTGGGACCGCGACATGCGCCACGTGCGCCGTGCCGCGCGCGTCTGCGAGCGCAGCTTCGGGTTGATGATCTCGTCGATCGAGAAGTTGATGAGGGACAGCGCGGCGCCGAACAGCGCGAGCATGAGGCCCGGCGGGATGAACCACCACCAGGCGCCCAGGCGCAGCGCCAGGCCGTTCTGGGCGTAGTAGAGCATCGTGCCCCAGGTGAACGAGCCGGAGGCGCCGAGCCCCAGGAACGACAGGCCCGCCTCGCCGAGGATCGCGAAGATGATCGCGAACACGACCTGGGAGGCCAGCAGCGGGATGAGGTTGGGCAGCACCTCCACGGTGAGGATCCGCCACGATCGCTCGCCCGAGACCCGCGACGCGAGCACGTAGTCCCGGTTGCGCAACGACAGGGTGAACCCGCGCAGCACCCGCGCGGAGCCGGCCCAACTGGTCAGCGCGAGCACGAACGCGATGAGCCACACGCTCTTGTCCGGCACATAACTCGAGATGACGATCACGAGCGGCAGCCCGGGGATCACCAGCATGACGTTGCTGAACAACGAGAACGACTCGTCGACAGCGCCGCCGATGTACGCCCCCACCACACCGAAGAATGTGGACAGCACGAGGGTCAGCACGCCGACCACGAGCCCGATGGTCAGCGAGCCGCGCGTGGCATAGGCCAGCTGCGCGAACACGTCCTGCCCGGTCTGCGTGGTGCCGAGCAGGAATCCCCCGCCGGGGCCGCTCAGCCCGATGTCGTCGACCTTTGACGGGTCGCCCACGAGGTACGGGCCGACGAGCCCGAACAACGCGATCGCGCCGGCGATGGACAGGCCGATGGCGAGCTTGGCCGTCATCGGCGGCAAGGAGCGCTTGCGCGAGCGGCCGGGCGCGGCCGGGGTGTGCGGGTCGCTCTCGGCGACCGCCGGATCCTGGGTGGTCAGTGCCATGGTGCCTCCTAGGCCCGGGCCCGCGTGCGCGGGTCGATGATCGTGTACAGGAGGTCGACCAGCAGGTTCGCTCCGAGGACGGACAGGGTGATCACCAGGAAGATGCCCTGCATGAGCGCGTAGTCGTTGCTGTTGACCGCCTGCAGCAGCGCCGACCCGATGCCCGGGTAGGAGAAGACGGCCTCGGTGACGATCGAGCCCGCGACGACGAATCCCAGCGAGATCGCGAACCCGGCGATCGACGGGAGCACCGCGTTGCGGGCGGCGTAGGTGCGCATGATGCGGCCCGGCTTCAGGCCCTTCGCCTCGGCTGTGAGGATGTAGTCCTCGGAGAGCGTCGAGACCATCATGTTGCGCATCCCCAGCATCCAGCCGCCGATCGACGAGATCACGATGGTGAGCGCCGGCAGCGCCCCGTAGTACACGACCGACGAGATGAACGACCAGCTGAAGCCGATCGACGTGGTGTACACGTCGTAGCCCCCGTTGAGCGGGAACACCTGCCAGATGCTGCCGAAGAGGAACAGCAGGATGAGCGCCAGCCAGAAGTACGGCACGGACTGGAGCATCGTCGTCACGGGGATGACGTTGTCCAGCCACGAGCCGCGCTTCCAGCCCGCCAGCGTCCCCAGCCCGATGCCCACCAGGAACGAGATGATCGTCGCGATGCCGATCAGCCCGATCGTCCAGGGCAGGGTCTGGGAGATCACCTTCGCCACCGGGGTGGGGAAGAACACGACCGACGTCCCGAGGTTCCCCGAGAAGATCTGGCCCAGGTAGGCGATGTACTGCTGCCACAGCGGCTGCTGCGTGTCGGTGCCGAGGAGGAGCTCGATGGCGTGACGGGTGGCCGGGGTGACCGGGCCGCGCGTCGCGAGCTTCGAGATCATGATGTCGACGGGGTCACCCGGCATCCATCGCGGGATGAAGAAGTTCAGCGTGAGCGCGGCCCACAGGGCCGCCACGTAGAACCCCAGCTTCTGCAGGACATATCTCATGCGGTCGCTCTCCCTCGTCGACGGCGCCCCTCGGCACCGACTCGCAGTGCTGTGGTGCAGGTGGGGCTACTTGCCGACCGGCGTGATCGTCTTGAGGATGATCCCGTTGTCCCAGGCCTTCCACGACGCGGCGAACGCGTACTTGTCGTCGTTGGACGGCCAGCCCTCGGCGCGGCTGGTGTTGAACTCGGTGAGCGTCGAGTTGATGTAGATCGGGATGTAGGGCAGGTCGTTCACGATCTGCTCCTGCACGATCGCGTACTGCTTGAGCTGCTCCGCCTCGTCGTTGGTGGAGCCCGCGGCGCGGACCGCCTCGTCGACGATCGGGTTGGCGTAGCGCGCGAAGTTGCCGGAGATGGCGGACTCGCCCACCGGGGTGGTGTTGTCGCTGTGGTAGCGCTGGTTGTA
>JAEWEI010000184.1 GCA_023389545.1 Actinomycetes bacterium
CCCGGGAACACCACGGTCACAGACACGGGCGTCCCGGCGAGCTCGGAGTGCAGGCCCTCCGTCAGCAGCTTCACGGCCGCCTTCGACGCCCCGTACACGGTCTGCCCGGGCACGGGGATGAACCCGCCCATGCTGGAGACGTTGACGATGTGCGCGCGCGGCCGGGCGACCAGATGCGGCAGGAACGCCTTGGTGGTGTGCACCAGGCCCCAGAAGTTGATGGCCATGACGCGCTCGATGTCCGGGTAGTCCAGGTCGATCAGCGGCACAAAGGGCTGGATCACCCCCGCGCAGTTGATCAGCCCGTCCACCTGGCCGTGCTCCGCGATGATCGCCGCGGGCAACGCTTCAACCGCCGCGCGGTCGGTGATGTCCACGACGTGCGTCGAGAGCCTGTCCTGCCAGCCGCCCGCGCGGTCCAGGGTGGCCTTCAGGCCGTCGTCGCTGATGTCGAGCGCCGCCACGCGCGCTCCGCGCTCGAGGAGGCCGAGGACCAGCTCCCGGCCGATGCCGTTGCCGCCACCCGTCACGGCGATGGTCTTGTCTGTCACCTTCATTGGGGACACCTCCCGTGGAGTCCTCGCCAGGTTAAACCCGGGGTTCACCGGCACAACAGGACCAATGGCCCGGCATCAGGCGATGCGACGCCTGCGCGCCCACGCCTGCCGAGACTCCCTGCCGGGGCTGCATAGTCCGTCATGCACGGCAGGGCGGACCGAGGCAAGGGGCTGACGTGGGTTACACGACACGGGTGGACGCGCACCACATCGACCTGCGCGGCGCCATCGCCACGCCGCACCCCGTCGACTTCCTCGGTGGGCTCATCGCCGGCCTTCCCGAAGGGCGGCCACGGATCGTCACGGGCATCGCCATGGGCCCGGTGCGGGTCGAGGTCCGGCGCCAGGACGCGGCGCCTCGAGGTGTCGCGGGGCGCTGGGAGGACGTCGTGGAGGCCAGCTGCCTGGCCGTGGGCGCCCACGTGCTGGCGGCCGGGCAGTACGACGACGCGCCGGACCCGCGATTCGCGCTCAACCCACCGGGCGGCGAGTGGTTCCGGCTGCGCGTGCACGCCCGCGGCCGGGACCTCGAATACGACTTGGTGGCGGCCGTGCCCCGCGAGGAGTACCTCCTCGTCGCCTGGCCCGAAGCCCCGTCCCCACCGGCCGTGCTCAGTGCGCACTCTCGCACAGCACAGCAGCTCACGGTCGCCCAGGCGCGGCGACGGCCCCCAGCCGACGGGGCGCCAGCGGCCGACGCGGCACGCATCGCCCGCCGAGGCCTGACAGACGCCGATGCCCGGCAAGAGGCGCGGGCACGGGCGAACCTCCTGCGCGTGGAGCGCCAGCACCGCAAGGGCGGGCGGGACGGCGGGTAGCCGCGGCCGGCCGCCCGCTGCGGCATTCGCCCACAGACGCGCCCGATCGCTGTGTTGGCAGCGGTCGCCCGGGACGGCAGTCCCTGGCGCCGTGGCCCGGCCAGGTGCAGCATGGGGCGCACGTCAAGGAGGAGGTCGTCATGGGCTCGCATCACCGACCGAAGGACCCGCACCACACGCCGGGCGCCAAGAAGGACACGGGCGCCCTCGCCAAACTCGTCCAGCTGATCGCGATCGGGCTGACTGTCGCCGCCATCGTCAAGGAGTTGCGCACGCCGCGGGAGCAGCGGACCTGGCATGGCAGCGTCGCCAAGTACGTCCCCTACGACTTCCGCATGCCCACCATCGCCCGCGCCCGCGAGCGGATGTGGGCCCCGGAGGACGCCCAGCTGGTGAAGCCGGAGGTGTTCGGCCTGGGGTGGACGCTGAACTTCGGCCGCCTGGCCGCCCTCGCCCGCAGACGCGTCTCCGCCGGCTGACCTGTCTCGAGCCCGACGGCTCGAGGCTTCCAGGGAGTCGCGGCTGTCGGTGCCACTCCCCCGGCGTCCGGAAGGATGAGGTCAATACCCCCCCCCGGAGGACGGCGCCGAACGGGAGCGATGGACCCTTCGGCGGCGTGAGGTCCACGTGGGAATGACCCGAGCGCGTGACGGCCTGTGGGTGGCGCTGGACTGAGGCCGTGCCTGCCTCCCCCAGGTCGAGCGGCTGGGCCGCTCAGCCGGGCACGATGACCGCGCGACCCGGGCCGCTGTGGCCCCACGCGTCAGCGACTCGCTCCAACGGGTACGCCGTGGAGGGAGCCTCGAGGACGCCGTCGGCGATGAGCCGCATGATCCGCGGCAGCTCGGCCATCATCCGGCTCGTCGAGACCGAGCCCGCGCCGCTCCCGATGATGCGGATCCGGCGGCTGCGGAGCAGCGCGGCCGGCAGTGCCGCCTCCAGCCCGCCGAGTGAGCCGATCTGCACGTAGGTGATGCCACCCTCCTCGTCCTCAGCCAGGCCGCGTCGGCCGAGGACGGCGAACGTGGCCTCGGCGACCGGGCCCCAGACGTAGTCGAGCACCAGGGAGGGCGCCTCGTCGCCGATCGCCGCGGCCATCGCGTCGGCGGGGTCCCCGGTGCCGAGTGACACGACCGTCGCCCCACGTGCGGAGAGCCGCGCGAGGGCCTCGGGGTCACGGCCCGCCGCGACGACTCTCTGGGCGCCGAGGGCGAATGCCGATTGGACGGCCATGCTGCCGGACATGCCGGTGGCGCCCAGCACGAGCACGACGCCGATCTCCCCGTGCTCCTCTTGGTGCGCGGTCAGCGCGAACCAGCCCGACATCCCCGGGTTGACCCCTGCGGCGATTGCGAGCGGGTCGGCGCCCTGGGGCACCTCCAGGCTGAACGGCGTGACGAGCCGCTCGGCCATGGTGCCCCACGGCGCACGCGGGAATCCCGTGAACACCAGGCGCCCGTCGGCGGTCCGCGCGACGGCGTCGACCCCGGCGACCAAGGGGTAGCGGTGCTCGCTCCCGTAGTGCTGGCCAGCGGCGATCGCCTTGGTGACCCGGTGCACCCCGGCGGCGACGAGTTCGAGCGACTCCTGGCCGGGCATCGGCTCGGGCTCGGGGAAGTCCGAGCAGACGGGACCAGCGCCGGGCCCCGCGACAACTGCAGCACGCATGGCAGCCTCCTTAACTAAGTTCAATGGGTTTCCACTGTCGCTTAACGTTGTTAAGGTGTCAACCGTGACCAAGAGACTGAGCCGCGAGCGGATCGTGGCGGCCGCACTGGACCAGCTCGACGAGCACGGGATCGACGGCGTGACGGTGCGCGCGGTGGCCACGCGGCTCGAGGTGAAAGCCCCCGCGTTGTACTGGCACGTCCACGACAAGCAGGAACTGCTCGACGAGATGGGCACGGAGATCCAGCGGCGCGTGAACGCGGCCTTCATCGCAGGCTTCGCCGGCCGGGACTGGCGGGAGAGCCTCGAGGGCTACGCCCGCATCCTGCGCGCCGAGTACCTCGCGCATCGCGACGGCGCGCGCACGTTCAGCGGAACGCGCCTCACCGACCCCGAGGCGCTGCGGGCACAGGAGGTGTGGCTGCGCTCCTGGACAGCGGCCGGGCTCCAGCTGGCCGACGCCATGGACGCCGTCGATCTGGTGACGTCCTTCGTCGTCGGCTTCGTCATCGAGGAGCAGGAGCGCAGCCAGTCCGACGCGGCGCGGTACTCCCTCGAGGCCCGTGACGCGATGGTCGGCGATGAAGCGCCCCTCGTCGTCGCGGCGGGCCACGCGCGCGGCGACGAGGACGCGCGATTCGAGCGCCAACTCGCGATCGTGCTGACCGGGATCGACGCCCAGCTCGGATCCTGACCGAGCGTCGAGCGCTCATCCGTCCCTTCAGTCGCTCGCATCACCGGCCGATGCTCCAGGCATGACGAGTGGCGCCGAGGGCGGGATGTCGACCACGAAGGTGATGCGTCTGCGGTACGCGGGCCGATGCCGCGCTTGCGGGAAGGCGCTATCGGCGGGCGTCTCCGCCGAGTACGACCGGGCCAGCAAGACGGTGCGGTGCCTCGACTGCCCCACGGCAACGCCCGCACTAAGAGGTGGCGCGCCTGACCATGCGACGGCGCGGCCCGTGGAGGCCAGCCCTCCCGAGAGCGGACAGCCGGAGATCGCCTCGGGCAAGGCTGGCGGCTCCGCCCGACGTGAGTACGAGCGTCGAAGCTCGAAGCGCGAGGAACGCGTCCGCGCCGCACATCCCCGGATCGGGGGGTTCCTGCTCGCCATCTCCGAAGAACCGCAGAGCACGAGAGCGTGGGCCGTCGGGGCCCGGGGTGAGGCCCTGCTCGGCAAGGGCCTCGACGGGCTCGCCGCGAAGGGCGTGCGCGTGCTGCACGATCGCCGTATCCCACGGACCAGGGCGAACATCGACCACCTCGCGGTCTCGTCGGCGGGCGTCTTCGTCATTGATGCGAAGCGGTACTCAGGACGTCCGTCGAAGCGGTCGGTCGGCGGGCTCTTCCGCCCACGGGTCACGCTGCTCATGGTCGGTGGGCGCAACCAGACCAAACTGGTCGACGGCGTGCACAAGCAGGTGGACGTGGTCCGGAGCGCGCTCGACGCCGCGGGGTTCGCCGACGTTCCCGTGCGCGGGATGCTGTGCTTCATCGAGGCGAGCTGGCCGCTCATCGGCGGGTCCTTTGTCATCGACGGCGTCGACGTCCTGTGGCCCAAGAAGGCCGCCGAGCATCTGCTCGCCCCCGGCACGCTCGACGAGGCGATGACGGACCGAGTCCACCGCACACTGGCCACGGCATTCCCGCCTGCCTGAGCCGGCCGAACGACCTGACACGCGAGGGTGGAGCCGTCCCTGTGGCCCGACCCCTCAGCGCGTGTGGCGAACGGCTGCCGCATCGATGATCCGGGGGGTGTCGACGTCGGTGTTGTCGACCACCAGCGAGGCGCGTTCCCACGGTGCGGCATCGCGGAAGTAGGCCCGCTGGGCGCCCACGTACCGGTGCATCAACCCGCTCTCGGGATCGGCATCGAGACCGTCGCGCTGCGCCATGCGCCTGGCGGCCTCCAGAAAGGGCACATCGAGGAACACCGAGAAGTCCCAGAACCGCCTGAGCTCGTCACGGTGGAGGAAGACCCCCTCGACCAGCACCAGCGCATCGGGGGGCGCCCGGAGCGGGTCAGCCTCCACAATCTGATCGTTGGCGTGGTCATACGACGCTGGGCGGTAGAGCCCGCTACCGGCAGCGGCCAACGGCGTGAGCGCCCACGAGATGAGCGCCTCGTAGTTGAAGGCGTCGAGCCAGAATCCCTCGGGCGAGTGCCGCCCCCTCGCGCGCCGGATCGCCGACGGGTTGAAGAAGTCATCGACGTGCAGCACGATCACCGGTCGTCCGTCGCCGCGCCGCGCCAGCCGCTCGGCGAAGATGCTCTTCCCGCTCCCCCCGACGCCGTCGATCGCCACCACGGCGCGGCTCTGCCGGGGCACGCCCGCCAGCACGCGCCCGACGATCGCGTCGAAGTCGCCACCCATCAGTCCCCCATCCACTCGCAGAGGCGTTGCGGGTCCCCCATGCGAGGGACCCGTAGGTGTCCACCGTGCGGTGACGATTCCGGATCGTCCGATCTTTAGCGTTCCAGGGAGTCGCAGCCCACCGGCGGCGGCGATCTCTGGGAGGACTAGACATGCAGGTTGTGAAGCAGATCGTGATCGTGGTGGGGGCTGCCCTCATCGGCAGCCTGGCCGTCCAGGCCGTCGCAGGCAACTGGCTCCTCAGCCTCGTCGTCGGCCTCGCGGCCGCGGCCTTC
>JAEWEI010000187.1 GCA_023389545.1 Actinomycetes bacterium
ACGATGAAGATCAGGGCGGCGACGGCCAGCGCCTGGAGGATGTTCCCGTTGGCGCTGCCGAGCTGCCGGGCCTCTTGGAGCAGTTCGCGGTAGGTGATGATGTAGCCGAGCGCTGTGTCTTTGAGGATGACGACGAGTTGGCTGACCAGCGCGGGGAGCATCGCGATGAGGGCCTGGGGGACCTCGACGGATCGCAGGGACTGCGAGCGGGTGAGCCCGACGGCGAGGGCGGCCTCGCGTTGGCCTCGGGGGAGCCCGAAGACGCCGGAGCGGACGAGCTCGGCGAAGACGGAGCCGTTGTAGAGGATCAGCGCGGCGACGACGGCGACGAGCGGGTATTCGCTGGGCTCGACCAGGTTGAGCTGTGCGAGTCCGAGCCAGATGAAGATCATCATGAGCAGCACCGGGACGGCGCGGAAGAACTCGACGACGATCCCGCTGATGCTGCGGATGACACGGGACTGCGCGAGGCGTCCGAGGCCGAACAGTAGGCCGAATACCGCCGACCCGATGATGGCGAGGCCGGCGGCCTTGAGTGTGTTGACGAGGCCAGGGATCAGGAAGTTCTCCCACGCGCTGGCCGTCAGGAACGGCGTCCACAGTGAGGACGCGAGTTGGCCCTTGGCGCCGAGCCTCACGAGGACGAGAGCGGCGATGCCGGCCACGACGAGGCCGGCCACGATGTTCAGCCACATCATGCGGCGGCGGGTGCGGGGGCCGGGGACGTCGAAGAGGACGTTCTGGGTGCTCATCGGGTCACCGCCAGCCGCCGGGAGAGGGAGGTGGTGGCCAATCCGATCGGGATGACGATGACGACGAATCCGAGGGCGAAGGTGAAGAAGATCGCGAAGATGACGTCGGACCGGAACTCGATCATGGTCTTCATGAGCCCGGCGGCCTCGGCCACAGAGCCGGCCGCGGCGACTGTGGAGTTCTTCGCGAGGGCGATGAGGGTGTTGCCGAGCGGGGCGACGGCGCCCCGGAAGGCCTGCGGCAGGATGATCAGCCGCGCTGTCGGGAGGAACCCGAGCCCGATGGCGCGCGCGGCCTCCGCCTGCCCGATGGGCACGGTGTTGACCCCGGAGCGGAGGGCCTCGCACACGAATGCCGCGTGGTAGACGGCTAGCCCGAGCACCGCGAGCCGGAAGAAGTTCTCGTTGAAGTCGCTCGAGAGCACCACGCCGAGCTGGCCCCAGAGCCCGAGCACGCAGAACACGATGATGATCGTCAGCGGCGTGTTGCGGAACACGTTGACGTACGTGGTGCCGGCCCACCGCAGGCTTGGCAGGGGCGAGATGCGCATGACCGCGAGCACTGTGCCGATGACCAGGGCGATGATCGCCGCGAAGAAGGTGAGCTTGATGTTGACCCAGAATGCCGTGGGAACGTTGTACTGGGAGAACAGGGAGAGGAACTGGCTGAGGTAGTCGTCGTCCAGCGTTCTCACCTCCTCGAGGGTGGGGGCAGGCTGAGCGGGAGGGGGATGCTCTGGTGACGGGGGCGGCCGGTGCGTCCGCCCCCGCCACGAGAGCGCGCGTGGTCAGGCGCAGGCCTGGACCTCCGGCGGGTTGAGCTCCTGGTTCGCCTGGTAGCCGGACTCGCCGACGTTCTTATCGAGGAGCTCCTGCCAGGTGCCGTCCTCGATCATCGCGGTGATGGCGTCGTTGATCTGCTGGCAGGTGCTGTTGTCCTGGGGGAGGCCCACACCGTAGTTCTCCTCGGAGAACGGGTTGCCGACCACCTTCACCTTGCCGACGTTGCTGGGCTGGGCGGCCAGGCCGGCGAGGATGATGTCGTCGGTGGTGACCGCGTCGACCGCCCCAGCCGTCAGGGCGGTGACGCACTCGGCGTAGCCGGGCTGCTCAAGCAGGTTCACGCCCGTGGCGTACGTGTCCTTGATGCGCTGCGCCGATGTCGAGCCGGTGACCGAGCACAGGTTCTTGCCCTCGAGGTCCTCGGGCCCGCTGATCGAGTCGTCATCCTGCGCCACGAGCAGGTCCTGCCCGGCGACGAAGTACGGCCCGGCGAACGCGACGGTCTCCTTGCGCGCGTCGGTGATCGAGTAGGTCGCGAAGATCATGTCGACCTGGCCCGTGGACAGCAGGTTCTCGCGCTGGGCCGAGGGCGCCTCCACCCAGGTGATCTGGTCCTCCGAGTAGCCGAGCGCTTCCGCGACGTTGCGGGCGACGTCGACGTCGAAGCCGGAGTACTCGTTGCCGTCCTTGAAGCCGAGCCCGGGCTGGTCGAACTTGATGCCGATCCGGACAGTCCCGCCACCGCCGTCTGTCGCGGTGGACGAGTCGCCCGATTCGTCGTCGCTCCCGCCACAGGCGGTGAGCAGGAGGGCGGTCGCGGCGATCGCCGCCACCCCCAGGGGTCGTCTGCGCATCTCTCGTTCCTCTCGTTGCGTGGCACCACGGGGTCGTGAGGGTCAGGTGCGGGCAGGGCCCGGGTTCTAGTGCGTGAGGATCTTCGACAGGAAGTCGCGGGCCCGGTCGGAGCGGGGCGACGTGAAGAACGTCTCGGGCGTCGCCTCCTCGACGATCTGCCCGCCGTCCATGAACACCACGCGGTGCGCCGCCTTGCGGGCGAACCCCATCTCGTGGGTGACGACGATCATCGTCATGCCCTCACGGGCGAGCGCCACCATGACGTCCAGGACCTCGTTGATCATCTCCGGGTCGAGGGCCGACGTCGGCTCGTCGAACAGCATGACCTTCGGGTTCATCGCGAGCGCACGGGCGATCGCGACGCGCTGCTGCTGCCCGCCGGAGAGCTGCGCGGGCAGCTTCTCGGCCTGATCGGCCACGCCGACGCGCTCGAGCAGCGCCATCGCCTGCTCGCGGGCCTGGGCGGGCTTCGTGCCCTTGGCCTTGATCGGGCCCAGGGTGACGTTCTCCAGCACCGTCTTGTGGGCGAACAGGTTGAACGACTGGAACACCATGCCGACGTCGGCGCGCAGCCGCGCGAGCTCGCGCCCCTCGGCGGGCAACGGCGCCCCGTCGATGGTGATCGTGCCGGAGTCGATCGTCTCGAGCCGGTTGATCGTGCGGCACAGCGTGGACTTCCCGCTGCCCGACGGCCCGATGACGACCACCACCTCGCCGCGGCTGACGGTCAGGTCGATGTCCTGGAGCACATGCAAGTCGCCGAAATGCTTGTCGACGCCGGTGAGCACCACGAGGGGGGCGCCGACGGGGCGTGACGCGTCAGCGGCGACACCCGAGTTATCCGGTAAGGCATCGACTGGGGTTTGCTCTGCCATTCGTCGAACTTAGGGGTCATATGTTGCGAGTGCTACCGCTGTAGGTCACGTCCCGGCAACGTTCTGGACATCTGGCCCGCGCAGCGACGTCGCAGGTGGCGCGGTTGGCCCCGGGAGGCGGCCTTACCCTGGTGGTGATGTCCACGACCACGCCTTCTCGCACCGGCGCCCCCGACGCCGACGTGCGCCGCACGTACCTCGTCAAGACGCTCGGCTGCCAGATGAACGTCCACGACTCCGAGCACATGGCCGGCATGCTCGAGCAAGCCGGTTATGTCGCCGCGTCCCCGCAGGACGCCGCAGACGAGGCCGCCGACATCATCGTCATCAACACCTGCGCGGTGCGCGAGAACGCTTCCGACAAGCTCTACGGCAACCTGGGGCGGCTCGCGGGCGCCAAGCGCTCGCGGCCGGGCATGCAGATCGCCGTGGGCGGCTGCCTCGCCCAGAAGGACCGCGCGGGCATCGTCGAGCGCGCCCCGTGGGTGGACGTGGTGTTCGGCACGCACAACCTCGACGCCCTGCCGGTGCTGTTGGAGCGGGCCCGGCACAACCAGCGCGCCGAGGTGGAGATCGCCGAGTCGCTGCAGGTCTTCCCCTCGACCCTGCCGACCCGCCGCGAGTCGGTGTACGCGGGCTGGGTGTCGATCAGCGTCGGCTGCAACAACACCTGCACGTTCTGCATCGTGCCCCATCTGCGCGGCAAGGAGCGCGACCGCCGCCCGGGAGAGATCCTCGCCGAGGTCGAGGCGCTCGTGGCGCAGGGCGCGATCGAGGTCACGCTGCTCGGCCAGAACGTGAACTCCTACGGTGTCGAGTTCGGCGACCGGGGCGCGTTCGCGAAGCTGCTGCGGGCCGCCGGAGCCATCGAGGGCCTGGAGCGGCTGCGCTTCACGTCCCCGCACCCGGCCGCGTTCACCGATGACGTGATCGCGGCGATGGCCGAGACCCCCACGGTGATGCCGCAGCTGCACATGCCGCTGCAATCCGGCTCCGACCGGGTGCTGCGCGCCATGCGCCGCTCGTACCGCTCGGAGAAGTTCCTGGGCATCCTGGACCGCGTGCGGGCCGCGATGCCCGACGCGGCGATCACCACCGACATCATCGTGGGCTTCCCGGGGGAGACCGAGGAGGATTTCGCCGAGACGCTGCGCGTCGTCGAGGCGGCGCGTTTCTCCTCGGCGTTCACCTTCCAGTACTCGCAGCGCCCCGGGACCCCGGCCGCCGACTTGCCCGACCAGCTCCCCAAAGACGTCGTCCAGGAGCGGTACGAGCGGCTGGTCGCGCTGCAGGACCGCATCGCCCTCGAGGAGAGCCAGTCGCAGGTGGGCCGCACCGTCGAGGTGCTGGTGGCCGAGGGCGAGGGCCGCAAGGACGGGGCGACGCACCGCGTGACCGGGCGGGCGGCCGACAACCGCCTCGTGCACCTCGCGCTGCCGCAGGGCCTGGCCGCCGACGACGCGCCCCGGCCCGGCGACCTCGTGACCGTGACCGTGACGCGGGCCGCGCCGTACCACCTCGTGGCCGACTCGGCCCTGGAC
>JAEWEI010000208.1 GCA_023389545.1 Actinomycetes bacterium
GCTGCTCGACGGCCCGGACGCCGAGTACGAGGTGCTGCTGCCCGGCCCGGGCGAGCCGCGCAGGGCGATCCTGGAGACGTACACCAAGGAGCACTCGGCCGAGTACCAGTCGCAGGCGCTCATCGACCTGGCGCGGCGACTGCACCGCGAGCGCCCCGAGGTCGGCGACCCGGACAGCGTCCGCTCGATCGTGCTGCACACGTCCCACCACACGCACCACGTGATCGGCTCCGGCGCGAACGACCCGCAGAAGTACGACCCTGAGGCGTCCCGCGAGACCCTCGACCACTCGATCCCCTACATCCTGGCCGTGGCGCTGCAGGACGGCGCCTGGCACCACGAGGCGTCCTACGCGCCCGAGCGCGCCGCCCGGCCGGACACGGTGGCGCTGTGGCGGCGGATCACCACGGTGGAGGACCCGGAATGGACCCGCCGGTACCACGCCGCGGATCCGCGGGAGCGTGCCTTCGGGGGCCGCCTGGTGGTCGAGCTCGCGGACGGCTCCCGGCTGGAGGAGGAGATCGCGGTGGCCGACGCGCATCCCCTGGGCGTCCGGCCGTTCACGCGGCCGCAGTACGTGGGCAAGCTGCGCGCCCTCGCCGCGGGCGTGGTCGACGAGCGCGAGCTGGACCGCTTCCTCGCCGTCGCGCAACGGCTGCCCGCCCTCGGCGCCCATGAGCTCGACGGCGTGCACCTCACCGCCCGGCAGGGGATCCTGGACCGGGTCCACAGCCCGGGAGGCCTGTTCTGATGCTCTACTCGGACCTCACCCCTGCCGCCAAGCGGCGCGCGCTGCGGGAGCGGCTCGCCAGCGGCGCCCTCCTCCAGATGCCCGGCGCCTTCAACCCGCTCTCCGCGCGGCTCATCGAGGCCAAGGGGTTCGACGGGGTGTACGTGGCGGGGGCCGTGCGCTCGGCAGACCTCGGGCTGCCCGACATCGGCCTGACGACCGCCACCGAGGTGGCGGGCCGCGCGGGGCAGATCGCCCGGATGACGCGCCTGCCCACACTCGTCGACGCCGACACGGGGTTCGGCGAGCCGATGAACGTCGCCCGCACCGTGCAGGCCCTCGAGGACGCCGGGGCCGCCGGCTGCCACCTCGAGGACCAGGTGAACCCGAAGCGCTGCGGGCACCTCGACGGCAAGCAGGTGGTCGACCAGGCCACTGCCGTGCAGCGGATCCGGGCCGCCGTGACCGGCCGCCGCGACCCCCACTTCCTCGTGATGGCCCGCACCGACGCCCGCGCCGTCGAGGGCCTGCGCGCGGCCATCGACCGGGCGAAGGCGTACGTCGACGCCGGCGCCGACGCGGTCTTCCCGGAGGCGTTGCTCGGGCCGCACGAGTTCGAGGCGTTCCGCGCCGCGATCGACGTCCCGCTGCTCGCGAACATGACCGAGTTCGGCAAGGGCGAGCTGCTCACCGCCGAGCGGCTCGCCGCGCTCGGGTGCAACATCGTCATCTACCCGGTCACGCTGCTCCGGCTGGCGATGGGCGCCGCGGAGGCCGGGCTGGACGAGATCCGCGACGCTGGCACGCAGGCCGCCCTGCTGGACCGCATGCAGCACCGCTCCGACCTCTACTCGCTCGTCGACTACTCGGGATACCGCGCTTTCGACTCGGGGATCGACGACTTCCAGCTCTGACCGCGTTCGCTCTGACCGCACTGGCGCACCGCACGTCACCACGACGATGGAGGCACCGATGACCGACGAGAGCACCAGCACCACCGCGGCGGCCGCCTCGCCCCCTGACCCGCCGCAGATCCACCGTGGCCTCGCGGGCGTCGTGGTCGACGCCACGGACATCTCCTCCGTGGACCCGGCTAGCAGCTCCCTGCTGTACCGCGGCTACCCCGTCCAGGAGCTCGCCGACGCCTGCTCGTTCGAGGAGGTGGCCTACCTGCTGTGGCACGGCGAGCTGCCGGACGCCGCGGAGCTGGAGCGCGTGCGCCTGGAGGAGCGGTCGCGTCGCGAGCTGCCCGACGCGGTCATGGAGGCCGTGCTGGCCCTGCCCCTCACCACGCACCCGATGGACGTGGTCCGCACTGCCGTGAGCGTGATCGGCGCACACGACACCACTTGGGAGGACAGGTCCCCCGAGGCCGACCTGTCCCGCGCGCAGGACCTCATGGCGCAACTGCCCGCCGTCGTGGCCCTCGACCAACGCCGGCGGCACGGCCTGGAGGCGGTGGAGCCGCGCGCCGACCTCGGGTACGCGGAGAACTTCCTGCACATGACGTTCGGGCAGGTCCCGCCCGCGCCCGTCGTCCAGGCCTTCGAGGTGTCGATGGTGCTGTACGCGGAGCACTCGTTCAACGCCTCGACGTTCACCGCACGGGTCGTCGCGTCCACGCTGTCCGATCTGCACTCAGCCGTCACCGCGGCCGTCGGCGCGCTCAAGGGCCCGCTGCACGGCGGCGCCAACGAGGCGGTCATGGCGGCGTTCGGCGAGATCGGCTCTGCCGACCGGGTGGACGCGTGGCTCGACGACGTCCTGGCCCGCAAGCAGAAGGTCATGGGGTTCGGGCACCGGGTCTACCGCACGGGCGACTCCCGGGTGCCGACCATGAAGGCGGCGCTCGACGGGCTGCTCGCACTCGACGACCCCGAGGGCCTCGGCGCGATGTACGCCGCACTCGAGCGCGGCATGGCCGAGCGCACAGGCATCCTGCCGAACCTCGACTACCCGACAGGGCCCGCCTACCACCTGATGGGCTTCGACACCCCCACGTTCACGCCGCTGTTCGCGGCGAGCCGCGTGGTGGGCTGGACGGCTCATGTGCGGGAGCAGTTGGCGCGCAACGCCCTCATCCGGCCACTCAGCGCGTACACGGGCCCGGAGCGCCGGCATGTGCCGCAACGCGCCGCCCGCCCCGCCCACCCGCTCTGACCGCCGGGAGACGGCGCAGGCCCCCGGGAACCATCCCGGGGGCCTGCGCCTGCGTGAGCGAGTGATCAGGCGATGCGGCCCGAGCCGCCGTCCTCGTCACCGATCTTGTGCACGACGATCGAGTTCGTCGAGCCGACCTCGCCGACCGGCGTGCCCGCGACGACGACGACGTAGTCGCCGACCTCCGCGAGCCCGTTGGCGCGCAGCGTCGTGTCGACCTGCTTGACCATCGCGTCGGTGCTCTCGACCGAGGGCACCTCGTAGGACTGCACGCCCCAGCTCAGCGACAGCACGTTGCGCACGGGGCGCTCCGGCGTGAAGGCGAGCAGCGGGATCGACGAGCGCAGGCGCGACATGCGGCGGGCCGAGTCGCCCGACTGCGTGAACGTCACCAGGTACTTCACGCCCAGCGTCTCGCCGATCTCGGCGGCGGCACGCGTGATGGCGCCACCACGCGTGTGCGGCGTCGAGCCGAGGGGCGCGATGCGCTCACGGCCCAGCTCCTCGGTGTTCTCGATGATCCGCGCCATGGTGCGCACGGCCTCGATCGGGTAGTCGCCGACGCTGGTCTCACCCGAGAGCATGACCGCGTCCGCGCCGTCGAGCACCGCGTTGGCGCAGTCGGAGGCCTCGGCGCGCGTCGGGCGCGGAGCCGAGATCATCGACTCGAGCACCTGCGTGGCGACGATGACGGGCTTGGCCGCACGACGCGCCAGCTCGACGGCGCGCTTCTGCACCAGCGGGACCTGCTCGAGCGGCAGCTCGACGCCCAGGTCGCCACGGGCGACCATGATGCCGTCGAACGCGGCGACGATCTCGACAAGGTTCTCGACAGCCTGCGGCTTCTCGATCTTGGCGATGACGGGGAGGATCCGGCCCTCCTCCTCCATGATCCGGCGGACGTCGTCGTAGTCGGCCGCGCTGCGCACGAACGACAGCGCGATGATGTCGGCGCCGATCTGGATGGCCCAGCGGAGGTCCGCCTCGTCCTTGTCGCTCATCGCGGGCACGGAGACCGCGACGCCCGGGAGGTTCAGGCCCTTGTTGTTCGAGACGGGGCCGCCCACCTCGACGCGGGTGACGACGCGGGGGCCGTCCACCTCGATGACGCGCACGAGCACGCGGCCGTCGTCGATGAGGATCGGGTCGCCCACGCGGGCGTCGTTCGGCAGGCCCTTGTGGGTCGTGGAGACGAGCTCCTTGGTGCCGGGCACGTCCTCGGTCGTGATGGTGAAGATGTCACCCTCGGCCAGCTCGTGCTTGCCCTCGGCGAAGCGGCCCAGGCGGATCTTCGGACCCTGGAGGTCCACGAGGACGGCCACGGAACGGCCCGACGCCTGAGCGGCGGCGCGCACGTTCTCGTAGACCTTCCGGTGCACCTCGGTGTCACCGTGGCTGCGGTTCAGGCGGGCGACGTCCATGCCGGCGTCGACCAGCGCCTGGATCTGTTCGGCGGACTCCGTGACGGGTCCAATGGTGCAGACGATCTTTGCTCTACGCATGGGGCAAGCCTAGGCCTTTCGTGGGGAACTGGTTCGGGACCGAACGTCCCGGCCCGCGTTCCCACCGACCGGTTACGACGTTGATCTGGGAGGTTACGGTCGCAGCGCCATGGTGCGGGCCGTGACCGGAGCAGGGAGCTCGGTGCTTCCTGCGAGATAGGTGTCGACGGCCGCGGCGGCTGCGCGGCCCTCGGCGATGGCCCAGACGATGAGCGACTGCCCGCGGCCGGCGTCACCGGCCACGAAGACGCCGGGCAGCGACGTCGCGAAGTCGTCGGAGCGCTCGACCAGGCCGCGCGCGGTCAGCGCGATGCCCGTCTGCTCGACGAGTTCGCCCGTCTCGGGGCCGGTGAAGCCCATCGCGATGAGCACGAGGTCGGCAGGGATGTCCCGCTCGGTGCCGGGCGTGGGCACGCGCCGGCCGTCGGGCAGGTACTCCGTGGTGGCAAGGCGCAGCGCGCGCACGCGCCCCGCGTCGTCGCCCTCGCCGCCGAGGAACGCCACGGTGGAAGCCAGGTAGTCGCGCTCACCGCCCTCCTCATGCGAGCTCGAGACCTCGAAGAGGATGGGGTCCGTGGGCCACGGCTGGCTCTCGGGTCGCTCTGTGGGCGGACGCTTGCCGATCGCGAGCGTGGTCACCGACGCGGCGCCCTGGCGCAGTGCTGTGCCGAGGCAGTCCGAGCCGGTGTCGCCGCCGCCGATGATGATCACGTGCTTGCCGGTGGCCGTGATCTGGTCTGGCACGGAGTGGCCCGCGACCACGGCGTTCGCCTGGTGGAGGTAGTCCATCGCCACGTGCACGCCGTCGAGCTCGGCGCCGGGCACGGGCAGCGCGCGGGGCACCGTGGCGCCCGTCGCGATGACCACCGCGTCGAACCGGGCTTGCAGGTCCTCCCACGAGATGTCGCGGCCGATCTCCACCCCCGGGCGGAATCGGGTGCCCTCGGCGCGCATCTGATCCAGGCGCCTGTCGATGTGCCGCTTCTCGAGCTTGAAGTCCGGCACCCCGTAGCGCAGCAAACCGCCGATCGCGTCGTCCCGCTCGAACACGGCGACGGTGTGCCCCGCACGGGTGAGCTGCTGGGCGGCGGCCAGCCCGGCCGGCCCCGAGCCCACCACCGCGACGGTGTGGCCCGTGAGGCGCTGCGGCACCTGGGGCTGCACGAGCCCCCGGTCGAACGCCTCGTCGATGATCGAGACCTCGACGTTCTTGATGGTCACCGGCGGCTGGTTGATGCCCAGCACGCAGCTGCTCTCGCACGGCGCGGGGCAGATCCGCCCGGTGAACTCCGGGAAGTTGTTCGTCGCGTGCAGGCGCTCGCTCGCGTCCGCCCACTGCCCGCGCCACACCAGGTCGTTCCACTCGGGGATCAGGTTCCCCAGGGGGCAGCCGTTGTGGCAGAACGGGATGCCGCAGTCCATGCAGCGGCCCGCCTGGCGGGTCAGCACAGCTGCGTCCTCGGGGTGCCCGGCGCGGTGCTCGTGCACCTCGCGCCAGTCCATCAGGCGCACCGGGACGGGACGGTTGGCGGGCAGCTCGCGCTCCCGCACCTTCAGAAAGCCATGCGGGTCAGCCACGTGCCACCTCCAGGATCTCGTTCCAGACGCCGGGCGCCGCCGGGTCGAGGCCGTCGGCCTCGGCCTGGGCGAGCGCGCGGCGCATGCGGGCGTACTCGGTGGGCAGCACCCGCGTGATCCGCGCGCGGGTGCCGGACGGGTCGGCCAGCAGCTCCTCGGCGACCGGGGAGGACGTCTCCGCCAGGTGGCGGCGGAGCAGGTCCTCGACGAGGGCCGCGTCCTCGTCGTCGAGCGGCTCGAGCGCGAGCTCCCCCGACGCCAGCGCCGCCGTGTTGAGCAGCGCGGGATCGGCGTCCAGCAGGTAGGCGCTGCCACCGGACATGCCCGCCGCGAAGTTGCGCCCGGTCGGCCCGAGCACGAGCACCGTGCCGCCGGTCATGTACTCGCAGCCATGGTCGCCGACGCCCTCGACGACCAGCGTCGCGCCGGAGTTGCGCACGCCGAACCGCTCACCGGTCAGTCCGCGCACGTACATCTCGCCGGAGGTGGCGCCGTAGCCGATCACGTTGCCCGCCACGACGTTGTTGCCGCCCGAGAGCACGGCGTTCCGGTCCGGCCGCACCACGATCCGGCCGCCGGACAGGCCCTTGCCGACGTAGTCGTTGGCGTCGCCGAACAGCCGCAGCGTGATGCCGCGCGGCAGGAACGCCCCGAACGACTGCCCGGCCGAGCCGGTCAGCGTCACGTCGATCGTGCCGTCGGGCAGTCCCGCGCCGCCGTGCCGCCGGGTGACCTCGTGGCCGAGCATCGTCCCGACGGTGCGGTTGACGTTGCGCACCGGCAGCGAGATCTGCACGGGCGTGCCGTGCTCGAGGGCGTCGGCCGCGAGCGAGATGAACTGGTTGTCGAGCGCCCGGGCCAGCCCGTGGTCCTGCTCGCGGGTGTGATGCAGGGCCGAGCCCTCCACCGGCTCGGGCACGGCCAGCACGGGCCCCAGGTCGAGCCCTTCCGCCTTCCAGTGCTCGATAGCCGAGCGGGTGTCGAGCAGCTCGACGTGGCCGACCGCCTCCAGGATGCTGCGGAAGCCCAGGCTCGCCAGGATCTCGCGCACCTCCTGGGCGACGTACTCGAAGAACGTCACCACGAACTCCGGCTTGCCGGTGAACCGCTCGCGGAGCTCGGGGTTCTGCGTCGCGACGCCCACCGGGCACGTGTCCAGGTGGCACACCCGCATCATCACGCAGCCGGAGACGACCAGCGGCGCCGTCGCGAAGCCGAACTCCTCGGCGCCCAGCAGTGCGCCGATCACCACGTCGCGGCCCGTCTTGAGCTGCCCGTCGACCTGCACCACCACGCGGTCGCGCAGGTTGTTGAGCACCAGCGTCTGCTGCGTCTCCGCGAGCCCGATCTCCCACGGGGTGCCCGCGTGCTTGAGCGACGTCAGCGGGCTCGCGCCCGTGCCGCCGTCATGGCCGGAGATCAGCACCACGTCCGAATGCGCCTTGGCGACCCCGGCGGCGACCGTCCCGACCCCGAACTCGCTCACGAGCTTGGTGTGGATGCGGGCGCCCGGGTTCGCGTTCTTCGCGTCGTGGATGAGCTGCGCGAGATCCTCGATCGAGTAGATGTCGTGGTGCGGAGGCGGCGAGATCAGCCCGACGCCAGGCGTCGAGTGTCGGGTCTTGGCGACCCACGGGTACACCTTGTGGCCCGGGAGCTGGCCGCCCTCGCCGGGCTTGGCGCCCTGCGCGAGCTTGATCTGGATGTCGTCGGCGAAGGTCAGGTACTCGGACGTGACGCCGAACCGGCCGGAGGCGATCTGCTTGATCGCGCTGCGCCGCTCCGGGTCGTGCAGCCGCTCCGGGTCCTCGCCGCCCTCGCCGGTGTTCGAGCGCGCGCCGATGCTGTTCATCGCGATCGCGAGCGTCTCGTGCGCCTCGGCCGAGATCGAGCCGTAGGACATGGCGCCCGTGTTGAACCGCTTGACGATCTCGCTGACCGGCTCGACCTCGTCGATCGGCACCGGCTGGCGCTCGCCGTCCTTGAACTTCAGCAGGCCGCGCAGCGTCATCAGCCGGGTGGACTGCTCGTCGACCCG
The DNA here is from genome assembly GCA_023389545.1 of Actinomycetes bacterium. Classification (GTDB taxonomy): domain Bacteria; phylum Actinomycetota; class Actinomycetes; order Actinomycetales; family Cellulomonadaceae; genus Cellulomonas_A. Next base: position 8,009 of record JAEWEI010000208.1, read on the forward strand.
CTTCGAGTACTCGCGGAACACGTCGAACTGCCGGGTGCGCGTCGAGTGCTGCAACCGGAAGACCGTCTCCGGGTCGAACAGGTGCTCTTCGCCGTCGCGCCGCCACTGGTACTCGCCGCCCACCGCGAGCCGCTGGTGCGGCTGCCGGTTCCCGCTCGCCGGGTAGGCGTCGGCGTGGCGTGCGGCCACCTCGGCCGCGATGACGTCCAGGCCCACGCCGCCGAGCCGGCTCGTGGTGCCGGTGAAGTACCTGTCGACCAGCGCGTGCGACAGCCCGATGGCCTCGAAGACCTGGGCGCCGCGGTAGGACGCGATCGTCGAGATGCCCATCTTCGACATGACTTTCAGGACGCCCTTGCCGAGCGCCTTGATGAGGTTCTTCACCGCCTGCTCGGGCTCCACGCCCGGCAGGTAGCCGCTGCGGGCCAGGTCCTCGACGGTCTCCATCGCCAGATACGGGTTGACCGCCGCCGCGCCGTAGCCGATCAGCAGCGCCGCATGGTGCACCTCGCGGATGTCGCCGGCCTCGACGACCAGCGAGACCTGCGTCCGGCTGCGGCGGCGCAGCAGGTGGTGGTGCACAGCGCTGGACAGCAGCAGCGAAGGGATCGGGGCCAGGTCGGCGTCGCCGTCCCGGTCCGAGAGCACGATGAAGCTCACGCCCTCGGCGACGGCACGGTCGACCTCGGCGAAGATCTCCTCGAGCCGGCGCTCGAGCGCCGCTCCCCCGCCGTCCACCTTGTACAGCCCCCGCACGATGATCGAGCGGAACACCCCGGCGAGCCTGGGGTCCTTGTCGATGCGCACGATCTTGGCGAGCGCGTCGTTGTCGATCACCGGGAACGGCAGCACCAGCTTGCGCGCGTGCTCGGGCAGGTCCTCCAGCAGGTTCGGCTCGGGCCCGATGGCCCCACCGATCGCCGTGACCAGCTCCTCGCGGATCGCGTCCAGCGGCGGATTCGTCACCTGCGCGAACATCTGCGTGAAGTAGTCGAACAGCAGGCGCGGGCGCGTCGAGAGCACCGCCACCGGGGTGTCCGAGCCCATCGCGCCCAGTGGCTCCGCGCCCGTGGCCCCGATCGGGCCCAGGATGATCTTGAGCTCCTCCTCGGTGTACCCGAAGGCCCGCTGGCGGCGGCGCACCGAGGCCGACGAGTGCGCCACGTGCTCGCGCTCGGGGAGCTGGTCGAGGTAGACCGAGTTCTCCCGCACCCAGTCCGCGTAGGGGCGCTGGGCCGCGAGCTGGGCCTTGACGTCCTCGTCCTCGATGATCCGGCCCTTGCCGGTGTCCACCAGGAACATGCGGCCCGGCTCGAGCCTGCCCTTGCGGACGATCGTCGACGGGTCCAGGTCGAGCACGCCCGCCTCGGAGGCCATCACGACGAGGCCGTCCTCGGTCACCCAGTACCGGCCTGGGCGCAGGCCGTTGCGGTCCTGCACCGAGCCGATGAGGGTGCCGTCCGTGAACGTCATCGCAGCCGGGCCGTCCCACGGCTCCATCAGCGTCGAGTGGTACTCGTAGAACGCGCGCCGCTCGGGGTCCATCTGGGCGTGGTTCTCCCACGCCTCAGGGATCATCATCATCACGGCGTGCGGCAGCGACCGGCCGGCCAGGTGCAGCAGCTCGAGCACCTCGTCGAAGCTGCCGGAGTCCGAGCCGCCCGGGGTGCACACCGGCAGCAGCGGCGCCAGGTCGCCCAGCAGCTCGCTGGACAGCATCCCCTCGCGCGCCGCCATCCAGTTGCGGTTGCCGCGCACGGTGTTGATCTCGCCGTTGTGCGCCACGATCCGGAACGGCTGCGCGAGCGGCCAGGACGGGAAGGTGTTCGTGGAGAACCGCGAGTGCACGAGGGCGAGCTCGCTCGCGTAGCGCGGGTCCGAGAGGTCCGCGAAGAACGGCTCGAGCTGCGCCGTGGTGAGCATGCCCTTGTAGGTGAGCGTGCGCGCCGAGAGCGACGCGAAGTACACGCCCAACTCGCGCTCGGCGCGCTTGCGCAGCCGGAAGGCCCGACGGTCGAGGTCGATGCCCGACAGCTCGCGCGAGGGGTCGGCCACGACCAGGTGCTTGAACGCCGGCATCGACGCACGGGCCGTGGGGCCCACCAGGTCCGCCGTCACCGAGATGTCGCGCCAGGCCAGCACGTCGAGCTTCTCCTCGACGGCGATCGCCTCGATGGCCCGCACCGCCGCGGCCTGCTCGCCTGCCTCGTTCGGCAGGAACGCCATGCCGATCGCGTAGTGGCCGGCCGGCGGGAGCTCGGCGTCGACGACGTCCCGCAGGAACGCGTCAGGGATCTGCGTGAGGATGCCCGCGCCGTCACCCGAGTCCACCTCGGCGCCCACGGCGCCGCGGTGGTCCAGGTTGAGCAGCGCGGTCAGCCCGGCGTCGACGATGTCGCGGCCGGGCGTGCCGCGCAGGGTCGCGACGAAGGCGAACCCGCAGGCGTCGTGCTCGGCCACAGGGTCATAGAGGCCTTGCGACACCGGCGCGCGCAACATGCCGGGGGTCACGGGCGACGTGGACATCAGCACCGTCCTCAGAACCCCGAGCTCGGGGCGTAGCGACAACATGGAGGGAACGCGGGGTCGCCATTGGCCCAAACGTCACGCGACGATATCTCCTCGTGCGAGGCAGGTCACATCGTCGTTGTGAGGAACATGCATCCGTCCACCGCGGTCAGCGGGCGGACTCCGATGCGTTCTCCTCATCCTCCTGCTCCGCGGGGGTCCGCAACAGAAGGCTCGTCTCGCGTCCAGGATGCCGACGTCCGACCAGGATGAACGCTACCAGCGCACCGAGGCCCACCACGATCGACGTCCAGACATTGAGGCGGAAAGGCCCAATCATCTCGGCCGGGTCGATGCGCAGCAGCTCGATCCAGAGCCGCCCCGTCGTGTAGATCACCACGTACAGCCAGAACACCCTGCCGTGGCCCAGCCGATACCGCCGGTCCAGCCAGATCAGCAGCGCGGCGCCGGCGAGGTTCCAGAGCATCTCGTACAAGAACGTCGGATGGAACAGCGTCCCCGACTCGTAGCCCAGTGGCAGGTGCGCGTCGTCGATGCGCAGCCCCCAGGGCAGCGTCGTGGCCGATCCGAACAGCTCCTGGTTGAACCAGTTGCCGAGCCGCCCGATGGCCTGCGCGACGAGCAGCCCCGGGGCGACGGCGTCGGCGAACGACGCCAGCCGCACGCCCTGCCGGCGGCAGCCGATCCACGCGCCGACCGCGCCGAACGCGATGGCGCCCCAGATGCCGAGCCCGCCCTCCCAGACGGCGAAGGCGCTCCACGGGTCGCCGCCCTCGCCGAAGTACTGGTCGGGCGAGGAGACCACGTGGTAGATCCGGCCGCCGATGATGCCGAACGGCACCGCCCAGAAGACGATCTCCAGCACGTCGTCCGCGTGGCCGCCACGCGCGACCCAGCGCCGCTGCGTCATGAGCACCGCGACGGCGATGCCCGCGAGGATCGACAACGCGTACGCGCGCAGCGGGAACGGCCCGAGGTGCCACACGCCGACCGACGGGCTCGGGATCGCGGCGGGAACCGCCAGCGCGAGAAGGCTCACCGGCGGGCTCCGCGCACCCCGGCGGCGAGGTCAGCGGTGACCTGGGCCAACCGGTCCAGGCCCCGAGCGGAGTCGGGAGCCGACTCCACCAGGGCGCGGACGAGGGCCGACCCGACGATCACGCCGTCCGCGTACGTGGCGACCTCGGCGGCCTGGTCGGCGCGCGAGACGCCGAGGCCGACGCAGACGCGCTCGGCGCCCGCGGCCCGCGTGTCCGCGACGAGCTGGGCCGCACGGTCGCCCACGGTCGCGCGCTCGCCGGTGACGCCCATCGTGGAGGCGGCGTACACGAAGCCGCGTGACGCCGCGGCCGTCTGCGCCAGGCGCTCGGGCGTCGAGCTGGGCGCGACCAGGAACACCCGGTCGAGGCCGTGCTCGTCGGAGGCCGCGATCCAGCGCGCGGCCTCGTCGGGGATGAGGTCCGGGGTGATGAGCCCAGCGCCGCCGGCGGCGGACAGGTCACGAGCGAACGCCTCGATGCCGTAGCGCATCACGAGGTTCCAGTAGATCATCACGAGCACCGGGGCCCCGGTCTGCGCGACGTGCTCGACGGAGCCCAGCACGTCCCGCACGCGCACGCCCCCGGACAGGGCATGGTCCACGGCGTGCTGGATCGTGGGGCCGTCCATCACCGGGTCCGAGTACGGGGCGCCGAGCTCGACGATGTCGACGCCGGCGTCCACCATCGTGCGCGCGGCCTGCACCGAGCCCGCCACGTCCGGGTAGCCGACCGGCAGGTAGCCGATCAGCGCCGCACGTCCGGGCTCCCCCGCGGAGCCGGCGGCGAGCTGGTCGAGCCGCGAGCCCGTGGCGCTGGCGCCCGTCGCGCGGTCGGCCGAGTCGAGAACGCTCACAGCTGCACTCCTTCGTCCGTGGCTCCAGCCTCGTCGTCGACCAGGCCGAACCAGCGCGCCGCGGTCGCCACGTCCTTGTCGCCCCGGCCGGACAGGTTCACCAGGATGACGGGCGCCTGCCCGTCCGGGACGTCCCAGGCCGCCGCCTCCGCGCCGAGCCGCAGCGCACCAGCGAGGGCGTGCGCGGACTCGATCGCCGGGATGATCCCCTCGGTGCGGCACAGCAGCCGGAACGCGTCCATGGCCTCGGTGTCGGTGACGGGCTGGTAGTCCACCCGCCCGATCTCGTTCAACCACGCGTGCTCCGGGCCGACGCTCGGGTAGTCGAGCCCCGCGGAGACCGAGTGGCTCGGCAGCGTCTGCCCGTCCTCGTCCTGCAGCAGGAAGGACAGCGCGCCGTGCAGCACACCCGGGGCGCCGCCACTGAAACGGGCCGAGTGCCGGCCAGACGAGATGCCCTCGCCGCCAGCCTCGAAGCCGAACAGGCGCACCTCGGGATCGTCGAGGAACGCGTTGAAGATGCCCATCGCGTTCGATCCACCGCCCACGCACGCCGCGACAGCGTCCGGGAGCCTGCCGATCTCCTCGGCGAGCTGGGCCTTCGCCTCCTCGCCGATCACCTTGTGGAAGTCGCGGACCATCTCCGGGAACGGGTGCGGGCCCGTGACGGTGCCCAGCAGGTAGTGGGTCGTCTCGACGTTCGCCACCCAGTCCCGCAGCGCCTCGTTGATCGCGTCCTTGAGCGTGCGGGTGCCGATGGTCACGGGAACAACCTCGGCGCCGAGCAGGCGCATCCGGGCGACGTTCAGCGCCTGGCGCCGGGTGTCCTCCTCGCCCATGTAGATAGTGCACTCGAGGTCCATGAGCGCGGCGGCGGTCGCGGTGGCCACACCGTGCTGGCCGGCGCCCGTCTCCGCGATGACGCGCTTCTTGCCCATGCGCTTCACGAGCAGGGCCTGGCCCAGCACGTTGTTGATCTTGTGCGACCCGGTGTGGTTGAGGTCCTCGCGCTTGAGGAACACCCGCGCCCCGCCGCCCACGTGCTCGGCGAACCGCGGCACCTCGGTGAGCATGCTCGGACGGCCCGTGTACGTGCGGTGCAGGCGTGCGAGCGCCTGGCCGAACGCCGGGTCGGCCAGCGCCTTGTGGTACTCGGTCTCGAGCTCGTCGAGCGCCGCGATGAGCGCCTCGGGCACGAACCGACCGCCGAACTGCCCGAAGTACGGTCCGGCGTGCGTGCCCAGCGAGCCGCCGGGCAGCTCGGCGCTCACTGCCGCACCGCCCGCAGCGACGGGTGCGCGCCGGCGGCGACCAGGTCGGCCACCGACTCGCGCGGCGCGTCGTCCGTGACGAGCGCCTCCCCCACCAGCACGGTGTCCGCCCCGGCGCGCGCGTAGTCCATCACGTCGAGAGGGCCCCGCACCCCCGACTCCGCGATCCGCACGATGCCCGCCGGGATAGACGGCGCCACACGCGCGAACGTGCCGCGGTCCACGTCCAGGGTCTTGAGGTTGCGCGCGTTCACACCGATCACCCGGGCGCCGGCGTCGGCCGCGCGGGCGACCTCCTCCGTGTCGTGCACCTCCACCAGGGCGGTCATGCCCAGCGAGTGGACTCGCTCGATCAGCGAGGTCAGCACCGTCTGCTCGAGCGCTGCCACGATCACGAGCACCAGGTCGGCGCCATGCGCCCGCGCCTCCCACACCTGGTACGGCGTCACCACGAAGTCCTTGCGCAGCACGGGGATGTCGACAGCGGCGCGCACCGAGTCGAGATCCGCCAGCGAGCCGTTGAACCGGCGCTGCTCGGTGAGCACGGAGATGGCGGCGGCGCCACCCTTCTCGTACTCCGCGGCCAGCGCGGCGGGGTCGGCGATCGACGCGAGGGCGCCCTTGCTCGGGCTCGAGCGCTTGACCTCGGCGATCACCGTGACCGCGTCCTCGACCCGGAGCCGCGACAGGCACTCCTTGGCCTCGGGCATCCTGGCGGCCCGCTCCTTGAGGGCCGCGAGTGGCGTCGCGGCCTCCCGCACGGCGAGGTCCTGTCGCACCCCGGCGACGATGTCGTCGAGAACTGTCATGTCTCCCCCTTCGGCGCCCATCACCGTCCAGGTCGACGGCCTCGTTCCCTGCCATCGTAGAGGCGACGCCGCAAGGCCCCGACCAGCGGCCAGTCTGTGGACCCACAGGCCGGGCCGCCGCGGTCAGTAGTTCGAGAACGCCCCCAGCCCCGCCAGCGTCAACGGCAGCGCGACGAACATGAGCAGGACGACCGCGCTGATCCCGATCGAGACCCACCCGAGCACGATCCCGGCGGTGGCGAGTCCGGCGTTGTTCGCCTCCCCGGCCAGGGCGGCGTCCTTCGCCTTCTTGCCGACGACCACCGCGGGGATGCCCGTGACGAACAGGCACCCGAGCACGAACGACGCGATGCCGAGCACGAGCGACCACACCGCCAGGTCGTTGCGCGGGTACACGTAGGGGGTGGCGTAGCCGTAGGCCGGCTGCGCGGGGTAGGGCTGCTGGCCCGGGTAAGGCTGCTGCCCCGGGTAAGCCTGCTGCGCGCCGGGCGGCTGCTCGCCCGCGTACGGCTGGCCGCTGTACGGCTGGTCTTGGTACGGCTGGCCTCCGTACGGCTGGCCTCCGTACGGCTGCCCCGCGTACGGCTGGCCTTCGTACGGCTGGACGGGCTGCTGCGGCTGCGCGCCGTCCGCGTCGTCGTTGGCAGGCGGAGTCGGGTTCTCGCTCATCGCACGCATCTTTCGTCGGTCGGGGACGGTCTTGTGAGCCTAGGCCTCAGGGGGCGAGCCAGGGGGCCAGGGCTGGCACGTTGCGCAGCGCGGAGTAGCCCAGCACCACCGCGAGGAACAGCCAGGCGGGCCAGGCCCGTGGCCGATCGTGCGCCGGGCGGGGCGTGCCGCGCCATCGGCGCATGGCCCAGCGCCCCAGCAGCACCGCCAACAGCGGCGCCGCGAGGACCCACAGCGGGTTCATCGCCCACGCCCCGGCGAGGTCCCCGGTCGCCAGGTCGTGTGTGGCGCGCAGGCCACCGCATCCGGCGCAGTACAGCCCAGTGAGCGCGAGCAGCGGGCACACGCCGTACTGGCCCGGAGTGTGCGGGTCCACCAGCGCCACGCACGTGGTGGCGGCGGCGATCGCGATTGCCACCGCCCCGGGGGCCAGCATCCGCTCCAGCCGGCCTCGCGGCGCGGCGCCCTCCTGCGGCGGCCCTGACGCAGGCCAGCCCGCCCCCGGATCCGGGAGCGGGCTGGTGTGCTGGCCACCCATGCGAGCTCGGCTCAGTAGCCGGAGGTGTTCGACATGTCGTTCAGGAGGTCGGTGTAGCCGGCGATGCCGCCGATCGCGATGAAGGTGATGATGCCCAGCACCGTGAAGGCGACGGAGACCCACCCGAGGATGATGCCCGCGAGCGCCATCCCGCCGTTGTTCGCCTCGCCCGCGGCGACGGCCTTCTTGGCCTTCGACCCCAGGATGATGGCCGGGATTCCGGTGAGGATCCCGCACAGGACGATGCCGACCAGGCCCAGGACCAGCGACCAGACACCCAGGTTGTTCTTCGGGTAGCCGTAGGCGGACTGGCCGTAGCCGCCCGAGTACTGGCTGGGAGCGCCGTACTGGGGGGCCGACGGATAGGGCGTGCCGCCAGGCTGCTGCCCTTCGCCCGGGTACTGCGGGGCCGACGGGTACTGCTGCGCGGGCGGGTACTGCTCGCCACCGGGCTGCTGCGGGGCGCCGCCCGGCTGCTCGGGC
>JAEWEI010000215.1 GCA_023389545.1 Actinomycetes bacterium
GCCTGGAACTGCATGAGCAGGTCGTTGCCGACCATCCCGCCGTCCACCTTCAACTCGGTGAGCGCGACCCCCGAGTCGGCGTTCATGGCGTCGACGACCTCGCGGGTTTGGAAGGCCGTCGCCTCGAGGGCCGCCCGGGCGATGTGCGCCTTGGTGACGTACCGGGTCAGCCCGACGAGCGCGCCGCGCGCCTCCGAGCGCCAGTAGGGCGCGAACAGCCCGGAGAACGCCGGCACGAAGTAGGCGCCGCCGTTGTCAGGCACGCTCGCGGCGAGCTTCTCGATCTCCGGGGCGGATTTGATCAGCCCCAGGTTGTCCCGGAGCCACTGCACCAGGGAGCCCGTCACCGCGATGGACCCCTCGAGCGCGTAGATCACCGGCTTCTCGCCGATCTTGTACGCGACGGTGGTGAGCAGGCCGTTCTCCGAGGGGACCAGCTCCTCGCCGGTGTTGAGCAGCACGAAGTTGCCGGTGCCGTAGGTGTTCTTCGCGGTGCCGACCTCGAAGCAGGCCTGCCCGAAGGTCGCGGCCTGCTGGTCGCCGAGGATCCCCGCGATTGGCACCTTCGGCACCAGGCCGCCCAGGCGGCCCTGGCCGTACACCTCGGAGGAGGAGCGGATCTCGGGGAGCATGGACATCGGGATGCCCATCTCCGCGGCGATCTCCTCGTTCCAGGTCAGGGTGTCGAGGTTCATCAGCATCGTCCGCGACGCGTTCGTCACGTCGGTGACGTGCACCCCGCCCTCGACGCCGCCGGTCATGTTCCACACCACCCACGAGTCGGTGTTGCCGAACGCCAGCTCCCCGCGCTCGGCCTTCTCACGGGCGCCCTCGACGTTGTCGAGGATCCAGCGGATCTTCGGCCCGGAGAAGTACGTCGCGAGCGGCAGCCCGACGCGCGACTTGTACCTGTCGGCGCCGCCGCCCAGCGCCGCGAGCTGGTCGGCGATCTTCTGAGTGCGGGTGTCCTGCCACACGATCGCGTTGTAGACGGGCTTGCCGGTGGTCCGGTCCCACACCACCGCCGTCTCGCGCTGGTTCGTGATGCCCACCGCCGCGATGTTCCGGGCCGTGAGGTTCGCGCGGGTCAGCGCGATGCCGACGACCTCGCGGGTGTTGCGCCAGATCTCGTCGGCGTCGTGCTCTACCCAGCCGGGCCGGGGGAAGATCTGCTGGTGCTCCAGCTGCCCGGAGTTCACGATCGTCCCGGCATGGTCGAAGACGATGGCGCGGGTGCTGGTGGTCCCCTGGTCGATCGCCAGGACGTACTGGGTGTCAGGCATGGTGTTCCTCTCCGTCGAGGGATCGGTGTGGGATGCGGGGGCCGCTCGGCGAGCGGTCCCCGGTCAGACGAACCAGTTGGCGCCGAGCCCTCCCAGGACGCCGCCGACGATCGGGCCCAGCACGGGGACCCATGAGTACGACCAGTCGCTCGAGCCCTTGCCCCGGATGGGCAGCAGCGCATGCGCGATGCGGGGGCCCAGGTCACGCGCCGGGTTGATGGCGTACCCGGTGGGCCCGCCGAGGCTCGCGCCGATGCCGACGACCAGGAACGCGACGGGCAGAGGGCCCAGTTGAGCGGGGTCGTTGGCGAACATGAGGACCACGAACACCAGCACGAACGTGGCGATGACCTCGGTGACGAAGTTCCATCCGTAGGAGCGGATCGCCGGGCCGGTGGAGAACACCGCCAGCTTGGAGGCGGGGTCCAAGTCCTCGTCGAAGTGCCTCTTGTAGGCCAGGAAGCTGAACAGCGCGCCAAGCGCGGCGCCGAACATCTGCGCGGTGACGTAGACGATGCCGTTCCAGGCCGACACCTCGACGCCCGGCGCGAACTCCTCGGCGCCGTTCGCCCAGATGCCGAAGGTCACCGCGGGGTTGATGTGCGCGCCGGTGCGGAACGCGGCGTACACGCCGGCCAGCACCGCGAACCCCCAGCCGAAGTTGATGAGCAGCCAGCCGCCGTTGAAGCCCTTCGACTTCGGCAGCAGGACGTTGGCGACCACGCCGGTGCCGAGCAGCGTCAGCAACCCGGTTCCGACGGCCTCCGAGAGGAAGATCTCCCAAGTGCTGTACACGTCCACGTGCGACCTCTTTCCTGAGCGACGTCGGTGTCGTCCGGGGGAAGAGCCGTGGTCCCCGGAGGCCTCGGAATTGCCGGAGCCTGCGCGGCTCCTGCCAGGTCAGGCCGCCGAGGCGACCCGGATGGGGCCGGCGAAGGCCGGTCCGGACAGGGGGTTCAGGTGCCGGCGGGTCCCGGCGCCGCAGGCGACTCGTCGGCGCCCGGCTTGCGGCCAGGACCGGGCGTGAAGCGTCCCGCGTCGTCGCCCGTCCCGCCCACCGGCGCGAGGGGCACGATGTCGGGCGCCTGCAGGCGCACTCGTTCCGCGGTGGCGTCGTCCGGCTCGAGCGTGGCTGCGTGCTCGGCGGCGGCGCGCTCGCGATAGGCGGCGATCTCCGCGGCCCGCTGCTCAGCGTCCCAGCCGAGCACTGGCGCGATCAGGTCCGCGATCTCCTCGAGGGCGCCCACGCCCTTGTCGGCCTGCTCGTAGTTCAGCCGGGTGCGGTGCATCATCACGTCGTCGAGGTGGAGGGCGCCCTCGTGGCTGGCCGCGTAGACGATCTCCGCGCCGATGTACGCGGGGGCGTGCGGCAGCGGGTTGGCCAGATCCGGATCGGCGTCGACCAGGTCCAGCAACTCCGCCAGCAGCGACCCGTACCTATGCAGCAGGTGGTCCATGCGGAACTGGTCCCAGCCGTACTTCTTGGCGATGGAGCGCGACTGGCGCTGCACCGCCTCCAGCCCCTCGGCGCCGGCCAGCGCGATGCGGGTGGTGATGGACGGCAGCGTCGTGGCACGCGAGCCGATCGCGAAGTCGACGGCGTCCTTGGCCATCACCCGGTACGTGGTGAGCTTGCCGCCCGCGATCACCGTCAGGCCGGGCGTCGGGCTGGCCACCGTGTGCTCGCGGGAGACCTTGGCCGACGACGTGCCCTCCTTCGTGCCCGGCTGCAGCAGCGGGCGCAGCCCGGCCCAGGTGCCGATCACGTCCTCGCGGCTGATCGGCCGGGCCAGCACGGTGTTCGCGTGCGCGATCAGGTAGTCGATGTCGCTGGCGTTCGCGACGGGGTGCACCAGCTCCTGCTCCCACGGGGTGTCAGTGGTGCCGATCACCCAGTACCGCGACCACGGGATGATGAACAGCACGCTCTTCTCGGTCTGCAGGATCAGCCCGGCGGTGCCCGCGATCCGGTTGCGCGGCACCACGATGTGGATGCCCTTGCTCGCCAGGACCCGCAGGCCGCCCTCCGAGCCGGCCAGGTGCTCCGTCTGCTCCGTCCACACGCCCGTCGCGTTGATCACGTGCCGCGCCCGCACGTCGATGTGCTCGCCGGTCTCCAGGTCCACGACCTCGGCGCCGGTGACGGCCCCGCCCGTGGTGGTCTGCAAGGTCACCAGCTCCGTGCGGGATGCCGCGTGGGCGCCGTAGGACGCCGCCGTGCGGATCAGCGTCGAGACCAGCCGCGCGTCGTCCACCGCCGCGTCCCAGTACTGGATGGCGCCAATGGCCGCGTCATGCCGAAGATCGGGGAACAGGCGCTCCATGCCCTTGCGGGTCAGGTGCCGGTGGATCGGCATCGCGCGCTTCGACCCGCTCACCGTCGCCAGCGTGTCGTACAGCGCGACGCCCGCGCCGACGTACGCGCGCTCCCAGACGCGGTTCTCCAGCGGATACAGGAAGGACACCGGCTTCACCAGGTGCGGGGCGATCCGGGACATCAGCAGGTCGCGCTCGGTCAGCGCCTCGCGGACCAGGTGGAAGTCGAGCATCTGCAGGTAGCGCAGGCCGCCGTGCACCAGCTTGCTGGACCTGCTGGACGTGCCGCTGGCCCAATCCTGCGCCTCCACGACCGCCGCGGACAGCCCGCGGGTGACCGCGTCAAGCACGATGCCCGCGCCCGTCACACCACCGCCGATCACCAGGACGTCGAGCTCCCGCCCCGACTGGGTGCTCGCCCGCAGCGCGCTCAGGGCGTCACCTCGAAGGCGTGCCGTCAGTGCCGCTGTCCTCATGGGTCGCTCCCGTCGGTGGATGTCATCGTCGACGAGTCCGCACGGGAGCAGGGCGGGTCCGCCCGCCGCGAGCCCGCACGTGCGTCCTCGCCTGCCGCAACGTCATCACGGCGCGACGACCGGCGCAACCGCAGACCGCGGCCCTCCCGCCGAGCCTGGACCTCGCCGTCAGCCGATGCGGCGGGTGGGTAGTTTGGGGCCCGTGACCGCAGCCCCGCCACGCGTCCGTCCCGCGCTTCCCGCAGACGTCCGCACAATCCGCGACCTGGTGCAGCCGTACGCCACCGAGCGCATCCTGCTCGCCAAGGAGTGGGTGGGCTACTACGAGGCGGTGCAGGAGTTCATCGTCGCCGAGGCGCCCGACGGGGTCGTCGTGGGCTGCGGCGCCCTGCACGTGATGTGGCAGGACCTCGCCGAGGTGCGCACCCTCGCGGTGGACCCCGCCTGGCGTGGCGTGGGCGTGGGCCATCTGCTGCTCGACGCGCTGCTCGACCGTGCGCGCCACCTGGGCCTGCGGCGGGTCTTCTGCCTGACCTTCGAGGTGGACTTCTTCGCGGCCCACGGGTTCGCGCCGATCGACGGGACGCCCGTCACCCCGGAGGTCTACGCCGAGCTGCTGCGCTCGCACGACGACGGCGTCGCCGAGTTCCTCGACCTCGCGCGCGTGAAGCCGAACACGCTCGGCAACACGCGCATGCT
>JAEWEI010000272.1 GCA_023389545.1 Actinomycetes bacterium
GAGGGGCGGTCCGCGGAGGGGCCCGCGCCGGCGTCGTGGCTGGGAAGGGCCGCGCCGCCCGCCGCGCGCAGCTCGCGGAGCTGGCGGCGGGTCAGCCCGTCGGTGGTCCCGCGCGAGCCGACGGTGCCCGTGACCGCGGGGATGGCTCCCGTGAGCACGGGGTGCCACTCGGGCTCGGCGGCGCCGCGGCGGGAGCGGCGCCACTGCCGCACGCCGAGCGCGATGCCCGCGGCGACGAGCAGGCCGCCGACGATCAAGGACGGCACGAGCCACGGCGTGGTCACGGTGCGCGGCCACGACATCGTCAGCGTGGGGGCGTCCGTGCCGAGGCCAGCCACGAGCAGGCTCCAGCGCCCGGGCTGGTCCTCCCAGGTGAGCGTGGCCGTCCCGGTTCCGGTCGCCTCGGCCACCCACAGGTCGGAGCCGCGTGGGTCTGCGGCTGGCGCGGCGGTCTCGGAGCCCTCGGCGGTCGCGGCGCCGTCGGCCGCAGCCCCGTCCTCAACAGCAGCGCCGTCTTCGAGAGCAGCACCGTCTTCAGCAGCAGCCCCGTCTTCAGCAGCAGTCCCGTCGTCGGGCGCCTCCTCTTCAGGCGCGGCGTCGTCGGACGCGCTCGTGCCGGCGACGGACTCCGTGCGGAGCCGGTCCCAGCTCGACAGGCCGGTCACGCGCTCGTGCGCGTCCTCGCCCACCCAGCCGGACACATCGGTGTCACGGCCGATGGCGATCGCCACAGGGGTGTCGCCCGGGGCCTCGACCGTCACGGTGACGGGATCGCCCGCCAGGTCGAGCACACCGGGATCGGCGACGAGCAACTGGGCGTCGCCCTGAGGGGTGGCCGAGGCCACCAGCACGTCGTCGCCTCGCCAGACCGTCGCGGACGCGACGCCGAGGCCGATGACGAGCAGGCCTAGGGCGCTGAGAATGGCGGCAGTAAGTCGATGGAGCACGCAGGATCCTCCCGAACGTCGACCGCCAGGGTAAACGAGGGCGCTGGGTGCGACCGGACGAACCCGTCATCGGCGAACCGGCTCGCCGCCGCCGCCATGTGGAGGACTCCCCCCGAACCGGCCAGTATCCTGGCGCCGGACTACCGGCCGACCGTGCCGAGCCTTGATCGAGGCCGTCCCGGACCCGGCGCTCGAGCGCCCAGGAGGATCCCCCGTGGCAGAGGACCGTTCGCCCTTCCCCGTCGTCAACTTCCGCGGCTACGAACGCGCCCCGGTCGATGCCCGGATCGAGGCGTTGGAGAAGGCGCTGGCGGACGCTCGCGCACAGGTGGAGTCGCTGGACAGCCGCACCATGCAGGTGGCCGGGGAGCTCTCCGAGGCGCACCGCCAGCTACGCGAGGCGGAGCGTCCCACCTACTCCGGGCTGGGATCCCGCATCGAGCACCTGCTGCGCTCCGCGGAGGAGCAGTCCTCCGACGTGGTCCAGCAGGCCAACGCGCAGGCGTCGGACGCCCTGGCGCGGGCCAAGCTCGCCGCCGGGCAGCTCCGCGCTCGCGCGGAGAACGAGGTCGCCGAGCTGCTCGCGACGGCCCGCCGCGAGGCGGAGGAGGTCCGCAGCACCGCCCACTCCGAGGCGGAGAGCGCGCTCGCCGCCGCCCAGCGCCGCGCCGAGGAGCTGGTCGGCTCCGCCGAGCGCGAGGCCGCCCGCATCCAGAGCGCGATCACCACCGAGGAGAGCGAGCGCCGCAGCACGCTCGAGCGCGAGCTCGGGACGCTCCGGGCGACTGTCGAGCGCGAGGCCACCGAGCTGCGCATCTCCACCGAGCGCGCCGCCACCGAGCTGCGCACCCGCACGGAGGCCGAGACGAGCGCCGAGCGCGCCGAGGCCGAGCGGTACGCCCAGGACCTGCGGCAGAGCGCCGAGGCCGACACCACGGCGCTGCGCCAGCGGGTGGACGCCGAGCTGGCCACGATGCGCGCCGACGCCGAGCGGTTCGCGGCCATGCAGCGCTCCGTCGCGGCCACCGAGGTCGCCGAGGCACGCCAGGCCATCGCCGCCGAGGTCACGTCGCTGCGCGCCGAGGCGCACGAGTACGCCGACAACGTCCGCTCCAAGGCCGAGCGCGAGTCCGCCGCACTCGAGCAGCGGGTCGCCGCCGAGGTCACCGCGCTGCGCGCCGAGGCCGAGCAGTACGCCGGATACGTGCGGGCCAGCGCCGAGCGCGAGACCGGCGAGCTGCGCGCCGCCACCGCCGACGAGGTCGCCGCGGCGCGATCCGAGGCCGAGCAGTCCATCACCTCCATGCGCCTGGAGGCCGAGCACTACTCCGTGGAGGTCCGCGCGCAGGCCGACCGCGAGACCGCGGAGCTGCGCGAGCGCGCCGAGCACGAGAGCCAGCACGTGCGCGCCGCCGCGGAGCGGGAGGCCGCCGAGCTGCGGGACACCGCCCAGCGCGAGGTCGCGGAGCTGCGCGAACAGGCCGAGCGGGAGACTGCCGAGCTGCGGGAGAGCACGCGCGTGGAGGTGGAGCGCCAGCTCACCGAGACGCACCGCACGGTCGCGGAGATGACGGCGACGGCCAAGGCCAGCGCCGACGCGCTGGTCCGGCAGACCGAGGAGGCGCTGACCGACGCCGAGCTGTCCATCGCGGCGCGCCGCGAGGCGGCCGAGCGATCCGACGCCGAACGGCACGAGGTGGCGCGTCAGGAGACAGAGCGCCTGGTCCGTGACGCGGAGGCGCATGCGAGCGAGGCCGAGCAGCGCGTGGCGAAGGCCCTCGAGCAGGCGGAGAAGGTCCGCGTGGATTCCGAGGCGCACGCCAAGGAGCTGCTCACCAACGCTCGCCGCAACGCGGACCGCGTGGTCGCCGAGGCGCGTGAGCACGCGGAGAAGCAGCTCTCCGAGGCGATGACGGAGGCCGAGCGCGAGCGCACGTCCGCCCAGCGCCAGGTCGAGGACCTCAACCGCCAGCGGGAGTCGATCACGTCCTACCTGGACGAGCTGCGGAACCTGCTGGGGAACGACCCCGTTCCCACCCGCCAGACCCTGGAGCAGGCCGAGAAGGCGGAGGCGCAGTTCGCCGCCCAGCAGGGCGACCGCCAGGCCGCGACGCGGAACGAGCCCAGCTCGCCCGCGACCACCGGGACGCTGCGGTCCGTGCGCCCCGTCGGCAAGGTGCGCCCGGCGCCCGTCTCGGCGGCCTCGACAGCGTCCCAGCCCGCGGTGGCACGCGACGCCCAGCAGACGGGCGACGCGTCGGACAACGGCGCCGCGAAGGCCACCGACAAGGCGTCCGACGGCGTCGCGGCGGCGGCCGGGAACGAGAAGAAGGCCGGGCCGGAGAAGAAGACCGCTGCCGACAAGAAGAAGGGCGGGACCCCGGACGGCGCCAAGCCGTCTGAGAACGCCGCCCCCGCGGACAAGGCGTCCTCGCCCGGCGCCGCGTCCACCGACGGCTGACCCCGGCGCTGCGAGGAGGTCCCCGGATGAGCACTCCCGACGCGGCGAGCTGGCGCGAGCAGCGCAGCGAGGCCGCCGCAGTGCACGCCGACGCCTTGGAGAGGCGCCGGGCCGCCGAGTCCGACCGTGCCCGCACGCTGATCGCCGCGTTCGTGCGCCAGGCGCGCGAACGCGGCGTCGAGCCGACACCGCTGCGCGCCCGCAGCTACGACGGCCGCCACCGGTACCGCACGCACCTGCGCGGGTGGTACCTGCGCCGGGATGAGAGCGTCGCCGTGGGCGTGGACGGCGAGTTCTACGTGTTGAGCGTCCCGGCGTCGCTGCAGGCGGCGTTGCGCGGCGCGTCCGTGCCGCCGCGGGACCCCCCGCTCGTGATCGGCGCGGGCGGCAAGGACGGCGAGTCGCTCGACCTGCCCATCGCGCTGGCCCGGGCGCTCGGCGACGACGCGGCGCGCTGAGCCCCAGCGGTAGGACCGCTGGGGCTCAGGCTCAGGCGTCGGCCGCGTCCACGCGCTGGCCCAAGTCGCCCAGCGCCGCTGCGACAGCCGCGGGGTCCTCGATGGCGCTCATGTGCCCGCTGCGCACCACCACCACGAGCTTCCCGGCAGGCAGGGCGGCCGCCATCTCCTCGGCGACCGCGGCCGGGGTGACCTGGTCCTCGTCGCCGACCAGCACCATCGCGGGGCCCTGGAACTCGCGCAGCAGGTCACTGCGATCCGGTCGGGCCGCCATGGCGCGCTGCGACCAGGCGACCCCGGCGGGCTGCTGCTCCTCGATCCACGCGGTCAGGGTCGCGGCGAGCGTCGGGCGGGCGGCACGGGTCGACTCACCAAGCAGTGCGGCGCCCATCGGCAGCACCTCCTCGACCGAGCCCGTCGCCTCCACGGCGTCCGCGATCCGCAGCCGGTTGACCCGCGCGTCCTCGTCGTCGGCGGTGGACTTCGTGTCGAGGAGCCCCAGCCCGGCGACAACGCCAGGATGGCGCTCGAGCAGCGCGAGGGCGACGTAACCGCCCATCGACAGCCCGGCCACGATCGCGTAGTCGACGCCGCGGGCGGCGAGCGCCTGCGCCACCGCGTCGGCCGCGGCCTCCAGCGCGGGCTCGGTGGGCAGCCCGGCGTCAGCCGAGCGGCCGAGCCCGGGCAGGTCGACGCCCAGCACCGCCCTGTCCCCCGGGAGCTGGGCCGCCGCCGCCTCCCACATGCGCGAGTCGACGGGGAAGCCGTGGAGCAGCACCAGCGGCATGGGGCCAGCCGCGCC
The DNA here is from genome assembly GCA_023389545.1 of Actinomycetes bacterium. GTDB lineage: Bacteria > Actinomycetota > Actinomycetes > Actinomycetales > Cellulomonadaceae > Cellulomonas_A. The sequence continues at coordinate 4,669 of JAEWEI010000272.1, forward strand.
TTCACGGAGCTCGATCACCGCGAGCTCGGGTGGCGACGCGTCGCCTGGGGTGGGGTTCATGCCGTCTCCTCGGTGGGCGTCGGGCCGGCCGTCTCTGGCTCGGCGGTCGTGGCGGAGCCGCACCAGGTGGTGGGCAGCGGCGCCGAGAGCAGGATCTCGACCGCGCTGACGTGCGGGGCGCTGAGGTCAGGTGCGCTGTCCGGGCTCATCGCCGACGAGCCTATCCGCGCCGGGCGAGGCCTTCGAGTGCGGCCTCGAGCTGCCGGGCGACACCGTCCTCGTCGTTGGAGCGGCACGTGCGCGCCGCGGCGGCCCGCACTGCCGGGTAGGCGTTCGCCACGGCGAAGGACTCCCCTGCCCAGGCGAGCATCGGCAAGTCGTTGGGCGCGTCGCCGAAGGCCCACACGTCTTCCGCCTCGATGCCGTGCCCGGCGGCCCAGTGCGCGAGCGTCGACGCCTTGGTGACTCCGGGCCCGGTGATCTCCGCGAGGCCCTGGGCGCCCGAGTCGGCGACGATGGCCCGCTCCGCCAGCGCCGCGTGGACGTGCTCGAGCAGCTCGGCGGGCCCGAGCGCGGTAGAGCGCATGAGCAGCTTGAGCGTCGACGGGCCGAGCGCCGACGTCACGTCGCGCGCGTGCGCGGCGTCCCACGGTGGCGTCGCGCCGGCGCCGAAGCCCGGCTCCGCGGCGAGGCCGCTGATGCTCTCAACGGCGAATGACGCCCCCGCGACGGCCCGCCGCAAGTCGTCCACCAGCTCGGCGACGAGCTCTGGCGCCATTCCCCGGTCCAGCAGCACGCTGCGCTCCCGCACGTCGTAGACGGCGGAGCCGTTGGCGCAGATCGCCGCCCCGTGCCCGCCAACGGCCGCGCGCAGCTCGTCCACCCAGCGCGGCGGGCGGGCGGTGACGAAGACGACCCCGATGCCGGCGTCCTCGACCGCCCGCAAGGCGTCGCGGGTGCGCGAGGAGAGGGCGCCGTCCGACCTCAGCAGGGTGCCGTCGAGGTCGGTGGCGATGAGGCGGGGGACGCGGGGCTGCACGTGGCCGACCCTAGCCGCCGCGGGCGCCGGGATCTGAGGGACCCGTGGCTCAGCGGCCCGGCCGGCGCCGCCCGCGCGCCGCCCAGCACGCGTTGTGCCAGTGCCTGCGGTCGTCCAGCGCCGCCTCGGCCCCGAACATCCCGTCGGCCGCCCAGGCGACCACGTGGGCGGTGCCGGGGGCGATGAGCTGGTCGCAGCCCGGGCAGCGGTAGGGCCGGTCGGATCCGCGCACGCCCTGCACCGTCCACTCCCCGTCCGCCCCGCTCTCGGTGCGGCGACCGCCCCGCAGGCGGTCGGGGTCGAGCGGGACGTGCTCGGTCCCATAGGGCCGTTTGGTCGATCGACGTCCGCTGGGCACGGGTCCATCCTCTCTCAACCGGCGGCGATCTCTCACCCAAGCGCGACCGCGCCCGCGCATGCGAACGGCCGCCCACCCTGTCGGCGGGACAGGTGCGGGCGGCCGTGCGCGAGGGTCAGCCCAGAGTGGGCGCCAGCTCCGCCGGCGGGATCTTGCCGGTGCGGACCAGCTCGGCGTACCAGTACGAGGAGTCCTTGCGGGTGCGCTCGAGCGTGTCGTAGTCGACGCGCACGATGCCGAACCGGCGGTCGTACCCGTAGGCCCACTCGAAGTTGTCGAGCAGCGACCACACGAAGTAGCCGCGCACGTCGACGCCCTTGTCCATGGCCTCGCCGACGGCGTCGATGTGGTCGTGCAGGTAGCTCACCCGGCGCTCGTCGTGCACACGGCCGTCCGCGGAGAGCTCGTCGTGGAAGGCGGCGCCGTTCTCGGTGATGGCCAGCGGCAAGTCCGGGTAGGCGTCGTGCAGCTCCAGCAGCAGCTCGGTGAGGCCGTCGGGGTCGATGTTCCAGCCCATCGAGGTGTGCGGGCCGGGCATGGCCATCCACTCGATGTCGTCGGTGGCGGGCCACGGGCTCAGCGGCGACGACTTGTGGCCGTCGGGGCCGGGGCTGCCGTCGCCTGGCACGCGCGGGGCGTCGGTCTTGCGGACCATCCCGGTCGAGTAGTAGTTGACGCCGAGCACGTCGACGCCGCTGCTGATGATGTCGAGGTCGCCGTCCTGCACGAACGACCAGTCGGTGACCGACGCCGTGTCCTGCAGCACGTCCGCAGGGTAGGCGCCGTCGAGCAGCGGGCCGAGGAAGACCCCGTTGGCCAGGCCGTCGATCCGGCGCTTGGCGTCGACGTCCTCGGGGGCGGCGCTGGCTGCGCGGGTGACGTGCAGGTTGAGCGTGATGGAGATCTGGGCGTCCGCGCCGACGATCTCGCGGACAGCCTGCCCGCCGAGGCCGTGGGCGAGGTTGAGGTGGTGCACCGCGGCGAGGGAGTCGGCGTGGCTCTCCCTGCCCGGCGCGTGCACGCCCGAGGCGTATCCCAGGTAGGCGGAGCACCACGGCTCGTTGAGCGTGGTCCAGATCTTCACGCGGTCGCCCAGCGCGCCCGCGACCACGGCCGCGTAGTCGGCGAACCGGTAGGCCGTGTCGCGGGCGGGCCAGCCGCCCGCGTCCTCGAGGGCCTGCGGCAGGTCCCAGTGGTACAGGGTGACGACGGGGTCGATGCCCGCCTCGACGAGCTGGTCGACGAGCCGGGAGTAGAAGTCGAGGCCCTTCTGGTTCACGGCGCCCGAGCCGGTGGGCTGGATGCGCGGCCACGCGACGGAGAACCGGTAGGCGTCGAGCCCGTGCGCCTTCATCAGCGCCACGTCCTCGGTGGTGCGGTGGTAGTGGCCCACTGCCACGTCGCCCGTGTCGCCGTTCAGCACCTTGCCGGGCGTCCGGGAGAACGTGTCCCAGATGGACGGGCCGCGGCCGTCTTCGGTGGTCGCCCCCTCGATCTGGTAGGAGGCGGTGGCGGAGCCCCAGAGGAAGTCGGCGGGGAACTGCCGACCGGACGGGCGCGAGGTGGTCATCGTCGATCCTTCGTGGAGGGGCGTCCGGCGCCGTCGCTGGCGCCTCTCGACCGGCAGGCCAGGCTACCGATCGAATCGTTACGATACAACAGCGGACCCTGGTCCGCGAGAACGTGCGGGAGCGTTTCCACCGCATGCCGCAGGCCGGTCGGCCCGACGGCCTCACATGCGCAGCTCCACCACCCCGACACCCGCCGCGGCATCGCCCCGCGGCCCGCCCACCACCTCGACGGACCAGGGCCGATCGGTCCCCTCCGCCTCGACGCGCACCAGGTCGCCGTCCCGCGTCACCGTGTACCGCGCACCGCCCGTGCCGCCGAGGGCCGGGACCCACGTCGTCGACCGGTGGCCGTCCTCCAGCTCGAAAAGGTGCAACCGCACGCCGTCCGCGTAGTCGTAGTCCGGCCGGTCGAAGCGCGCCCCGACGGGCAGCACAGTCCCCGGCCGCACCAGCAGGGGAAGCGAGTCGAAGCCATGCCGCTGGCGCACCCAGCGCGGGCCCGTGACCCGCTCCCCCGTCAGCAGGTCGGTCCAGACGCCCTCCGGCACGTACACCTCGACATCGCCCTCGGCGCTGAACACCGGCGCCACCAGCAGCGAGTCGCCCAGCATGTACTGCGTGTCGATGGCCGCCGTGCCACGGTCCCCGGGGAACTCCAGCGCCATCGGGCGCATCACCGGCACAC
>JAEWEI010000009.1 GCA_023389545.1 Actinomycetes bacterium
GGGACTAGGGGTGATCTGACATGGGTATCGAAGAGGCGCCTTCAGGGTTCCTGCTGACGACGGTCGAGAACCTCGTCGGGTATTTCCGCAAGGGCTCGTTGTGGCCGGTCACGTTCGGCCTGGCCTGCTGCGCGATCGAGATGATGGCGACCGGCACCAGCCGCTACGACATCTCCCGGTTCGGCATGGAGGTCTTCCGGGCCTCGCCGCGCCAGGCCGACCTGATGATCGTCGCCGGCCGCGTGAGCCAGAAGATGGCGCCCGTGGTGCGACAGGTCTACGACCAGATGCCCGAGCCGAAGTGGGTCCTGTCGATGGGCGTGTGCGCCTCGTCGGGCGGGATGTTCAACAACTACGCGATCGTGCAGGGCGTGGACCACGTCGTGCCGGTGGACATCTACCTGCCCGGCTGCCCGCCGCGGCCCGAGATGCTCATCAACGCGATCCTCGAGCTGCACTCGCAGATCCAGTCGGAGCCGCTCGGTGTGAACCGCAAGGAGGCGGCCCGTGCCGCCGAGGCCGCGGCCCTCGCGGCCACCCCGACCTCGCACATGAAGGGCCTGCTGGCATGAGTGAGAAGTCCGGGGCGCCCGAGGACAAGACCCCCGAGGTGTCCGCCGAGAAGGCAGGCGCGGCCGCGGCCGCGAAGCCGGGCGACGCGACGACGCCCGAGGCGCTGGCGGCGCAGAGCACGAGCGAGGCGGCCCTCGAGGGCGGCTCGCAGCACGTCGGCCCGCTGGGCTCGCCCGAGCCCGAGGTCATCGAGGTGCGCCGCGGGATGTTCGGCGGCGGCCCTGGCTCCGGCGACACGTCCGGATTCGGCGGCCTGGTGACGACTGTGGCGCTGCCGGGCGCGAGCCCCCGCCCCTACGGCGGCTGGTTCGACGAGGTCGTGGACATCCTCATCGAGCTGCTCGACGGCTCGGGCACCGGGTTCGCGAACGCGATCCCCTCGGTGGTCGTGGACCGTGACGAGCTCACGCTGCACGTGGCCCGCGAGCACCTCGTGGAGGTCTCGCAGCTGCTGCGCGACGACCAGGACCTGCGCTTCGAGCTCAGCCTGGGCGTCTCCGGCGTGCACTACCCGCAGGAGACGGGCCGCGAGCTGCACGCCGTCTACCACCTGGTGTCGGTGACGCACAGCCGTCGCCTGCGCCTCGAGGTCGCCGTCCCCGACGCCGACCCCCACGTGCCGTCCACCACCGGGGTCTACCCGGCGAACGACTGGCATGAGCGCGAGACCTGGGACTTCTTCGGCATCGTCTTCGACGGGCACCCCGCGCTCGCGCGGATCGAGATGCCCGACGACTGGCCGGGCCACCCCCAGCGCAAGGACTACCCCCTCGGGGGCATCCCGGTCGAGTACAAGGGCGCCACCGTGCCGCCCGCGGACCAGCGGAGGTCGTACAGCTGATGTCCCCTCACACATCCCCCCAGGGCAAGCCCACCGCCACCGGCCACATCGTCGATGACCAGGCCACCGGCGTGCCGTCCTTCGAGGCGTCCGGCGGCGACTGGTCCGACATCGCCGAGGAGGCCGCGCGCCTCGGCGAGGAGCGCATCGTCGTCAACATGGGGCCCCAGCACCCGTCCACGCATGGCGTGCTGCGGCTCATGCTCGAGATCGACGGTGAGACGGTCACCGAGGCCCGTGCGGGCATCGGCTACCTGCACACCGGCATCGAGAAGAACATGGAGTACCGCTCCTGGACGCAGGGCGTCACGTTCTGCACCCGCATGGACTACGTGGCGAACATCTTCCAGGAGGCCGGCTACTGCCTGGCCGTGGAGAAGCTGCTCGGCATCACCGACGACATCCCGGAGCGCGCCACCGTCATCCGCGTGATGATGATGGAGCTCAACCGCATCGCCTCGCACCTGGTGTGCCTGGCCACCGGCGGCAACGAGCTGGGCGCCACGACGATCATGATCGTCGGCTTCAACGCCCGTGAGCAGGTGCTCCGCGTCTTCGAGCTCATCACCGGCTTGCGCATGAACAACGCGTACATCCGGCCGGGCGGGGTCGTGCAGGACATTCCGCCGGGCGCCCTGGACGCGGTGCGGGACGCGATCACCGTGATGAAGAAGGACTTCGGCCAGCTCGAGGACCTCATGCTGGCCAACCCGATTCTGCAGGCGCGCCTCAAGGGCGTCGGCTACCTGGGCCTGCCCGGCTGCATGGCCCTGGGCATCACCGGCCCCGTGCTGCGGTCCACCGGTCTGCCGTATGACGTGCGCAAGGCCGAGCCGTACTGCGGCTACGAGACGTACGACTTCGACATCCCGACGTCGACGGACGCGGACGCGTGGTCGCGGGTCGTGCTGCGCCTCGAGGAGTGCTACCAGTCGATCCGCATCATCGAGCAGACGATCGAGCGCCTCCAGGCCATGGGCCCCGGCCCGGTCATGGTCGAGGACAAGAAGATCGCCTGGCCCGCGCAGCTCGCGATCGGCTCCGACGGCATGGGCAACTCCCTGGACCACATCCGGGAGATCATGGGCACGTCGATGGAGGCCCTGATCCACCACTTCAAGCTGGTGACGGAGGGCTTCCGGGTTCCCGCCGGCCAGGCGTTCGTGTCCGTCGAGCACCCTCGCGGCGAGCTCGGCGTCCACCTCGTCTCCGATGGCGGCACCAAGCCGTACCGGGCGCACTTCCGCGACCCGTCGTTCAACAACCTGCAGGCCGTGTCCATGATGTGCGAGGGCGGCCAGGTGGCCGACGTCGTCGTCGCGGTGGCCTCGCTGGACCCCGTCCTGGGAG
>JAEWEI010000026.1 GCA_023389545.1 Actinomycetes bacterium
ACCCATTCGCCGGTGAGCGGGTCGAGGCGCATCTCGGGGCCCTGGAACGGGCGCGGCTCGCCGTCCTCGCCGGGCACGTCCGCGTACCGGTCGGCGAGGGGGCGCGGGTCGTCGAGGCGGCGGGTGCGGGCGCCGGACGCGTAGTCCTGCGAGTCGTCGAAGTAGAGCAGCTCGCGGCCGTCCGCGAGGGTGGTGACGGTGCGGCGCACACGCGGGGTGGCGGTCATGGTGCTCCAGGCTCGGGCGTGGGGGCGGGGGGATTCGTCGGCGGGGGGGAGCCAGCGGCGCGGGGGTGGTCGTCGGGGGCCAGCAGGAGGCGCCCGACCTGCGTGGTCAGGACGCGCCGGGCGTCGTCGGGCAGGCCGGAGTCGGTGACCAGGACGTCGACCTCGTCGAGCGCGGCGATGCGGGCGAGGCCGACCACCCCCCACTTGGTGTGGTCGGCGAGCACCGTGAGCTGTGTCGCGCGGGCGAGCAGGGCCTGGTTGGTGGCGGCCTCGAGCAGGTTGGGGGTGGTCAGGCCGTCTTCGTCGAGGCCGTGCACGCCGAGGTAGGCGGTGTCCACGCGCAGGCGGGACAGCGAGCCGTCGGCCACGGGGCCGACGAGCGCGTCGGACGGCGTGCGGACGCCTCCCGTGAGGATCACGTCGAGTCCCGCGGGCGACGCCGCGGTGTGCAGCGCCTCCGCGACGGGCAGCGAGTTGGTGACGACGGTCAGGGGCCGTAGCGCGGCGGAGGAGGCGATCTCCCGGGCCAGCAGGTGCGTGGTGGTGCCCGCGGACAGCGCCACCGACTGCCCGGGCTCGATCAGCCCGGCGGCGAGCCGGGCGACGGCGGCCTTCTCGGCGGCCGCCCAGCCGCGCTTGGCCTCGAAGCCGGGCTCGTCGGCGGAGCGGTGACGGGCCTCGACGCCGACGGCGCCGCCGTGCACCCGCCGCACCAGCCCAGCCTGGGCCAGCTCGGCGATGTCACGTCGGACCGTCATGTCGGAGACGCCGAGCTCGTCGACGAGGTCGGCCACGCGCACGGCGCCGTGCGCGTGGACCGCTGCCAGGATGCGCTCCTGGCGAAGGGAGGCCAGCATCCGAACAGTATTCATCATTTCCGAACAACAACCAACAACCGGTTGCTGTTCGGCGACGTCAGCGCCCCGCGGGAGTCAGCCCGAGCGAGCGGCCCGCCAGGCCGCGCGAGCGCGAGGCCAGCGTCCGCGCCACCCCGCGGAGCGCCACGGCCGCGGGGGAGTCAGGGTGTGCCAGGACCACCGGTGTGCCGGAGTCCCCGTCCTCACGCAGCGCCACGTCCAGCGGCACCTGGCCCAGCAGGGGGACCTCCGCGCCGTTCGTCCGGGTGAGGTTCTCCGCCACGCGCGCCCCGCCGCCGGCGCCGAACAGCTCGAGCCGGGAGCCGTCCGCCTGCTCCAGCCAGGACATGTTCTCCACGACGCCCACCACGTTCTGGCGGGTCTGCTGCGCCACCGAGCCCGCGCGCTCCGCGACCTCCGCCGCCGCGACCTGCGGGGTCGTCACCACCACGACCTCCGAGGACGGCAGCAACTGCGCCACCGAGATCGCGATGTCGCCCGTGCCGGGCGGAAGGTCGAGCAGCAGCACGTCCAGGTCGCCCCAGAACACGTCCGCGAGGAACTGCTGCAGCGCGCGGTGCAGCATCGGGCCGCGCCACACCACCGGCTGCCCCGCCGGCACGAACATGCCGATCGAGACGACCTTCACATCGAAGGCCACCGGGGGCATCAGCATGTCGTCGACCTTCGTCGGCGGCTGCGTCACACCCAGCAGGCGGGGGATCGAGAAGCCGTAGATGTCCGCGTCGATCACGCCGACCCGCAGCCCGTCGGCGGCCATCGCCACCGCCAGGTTGGCGGTCACGGAGGACTTGCCGACCCCGCCCTTGCCCGACGCGATCGCGTACACCTTGGTCAGCGACGTCGGCTGCGCGAACGGGATGACCGGCTCCGCAGCGTCGCCGCGCAGCAGCGTGCGCAGCGCCGACCGCTGCTCATTCGACATGACGCCCATGTCGACCCGCACGTCGGTGACGCCCTCGACCGAGCGGGCCGCCGCCGTGACGTCGGTGGTCAGCGTCGCCTTCAGCGGGCACCCGGCCGTCGTCAGGTCGATGCCCACCACCACGAGCGGGCCGCCATCGGTCCCGGCGCCCGGAGTGACCTCGACGGAGCGGACCATCCCGAGCTCGGTGATCGGCTTGCGGATCTCGGGGTCCAGCACCCCGACGAGGGCGCCCCGAACGGCTTCGGCGAGGACGGCAGGATCAAGGGAGGACGACGACATGCCCCCATGGTAGGTCGGGCCAGCACAAGGCCCGATGGGCCCAAGGTCGCTACGGGGCGTCGTCGCGCCGTGCGTCACCCGGAACGTCCTGCGCGTCCGCCTGCTCGGCGTGCTCCGCCTCGCGCTCGGCACGCTCGGCGGCGCGCTCCGCCTCGCGCTCCACGGCCAGCTCCTCGAGCAAGTTCCGCAGCTCCGAGCGCACGAAGTCGCGGGTCGCGACCTCGTTCAGGGCGATGCGCAGCGCCGCCATCTCGCGGGCCAGGTACTCCGTGTCGGCGAGGTTCCGCTCCGCGCGCTGCCGGTCCTGCTCCAACGTCACGCGGTCGCGGTCCGTCTGCCGGTTCTGGGCCAGCAGGATCAGCGGCGCCGCGTACGAGGCCTGCAGCGACAGCATCAGCGTGAGCGCGGTGAAGCCCAGTGCCGCCTTGTCGAACTGCACGCTGGTAGGCGCCCAGGTGTTCCACGCGATCCACGCGAGGCAGAACAGGGACAGCCACACCAGGAAGCGCGGGGTGCCCATGAAGCGGGCGATCCCCTCGGAGACCTTGCCAAAGGCGTCCTGGTCGAGCCGGACCCTGGGCAGCAGGCTGCGACGGGCGACCTTCGGGGTGTCGAGCCGGTCAGCCACGGCGCCCCACATCCCGTGCGGACGGCGTCCGCATCCCGGCTGGCGGCGTCGGCACGTGCTCGTCGTCCGTCTCGCGCCAGTCCTCGGGCAGCAGGTGGTCCAGCACGTCGTCGACGCTCACCGCGCCCAGGAGGCGCCGCTCGGAGTCCACCACCGGCAGCGCGAGCAGGTTGTACGTCGCGAGCAGCCGCGTCACGTGCAGCAGCGGCGCGTCGGCGGACACGGCCTCGATGTCCGTGTCCACGAGCGCGCCGATCGCCTCGTGCGGGGGGTCCCGCAGCATGCGCTGCAGGTGCACGACCCCGATGAAGCGCCCCGTGGGGGTCTCCAGCGGCGGGCGCACCACGAAGACCATCGAGGCCAGCGCAGGCGCGAGGTCCTGGCGGCGCACATGCGCGAGCGCGGCGGCCACTGGCGTCTCCGGGCCCAGGATCACCGGCTCGGTGGTCATCATGCCGCCAGCGGTGTTCTCCTCGTACGCGAGCAGGCGCCGCACGTCGCGGGCCTCCTCGGGCTCCATCAGCGCGAGCAGCTCGGCCGCCTGCGCGTCGGGCAGGCCGCCCAGCAGGTCGGCGGCGTCGTCGGGCTGCATCGCCTCGAGCACGTCCGCGGCTCGGGTGCGCTCCAGGCCGGACAGGATCGCGACCTGGTCGTCCTCGGGCAGCTCCTCGAGCACGTCGGCCAGGCGCTCGTTGTCGAGCGCGGACGCGACCTCCATCCGGCGCGTGGTGGCCAGATCGTGCAGCACGTCGGCGAGGTCGGCCGGCTTGAGGTCGTCGTACCGGGCCAGCATCAGCGCCGCGCCCTGCGCCACGTCCGCGGCCGACAGCCCGGTCACGGCGTCGATGGGCACCAGCACCGTCTCCCCGCGGCGCCGCAGCAGGCCCGTGGTGGGGGACGAGCGGCGCACGAAGAGCTGCATGACACGCCAGTCGCCGTCCCGCTGGCGCTCCATCGCGACGTCCTCGATGGTGCCCGTGCCCGAGCCGTCCTTGAAGGTCACGGTGCGGTCCAGCAACTCGCCGACCACCAGCGTCTCGGACGGCCGCTGCTCGAAGCGCCGCATGTTCACCAGCCCGGTGGAGATCACCTGGCCGGGGTCGATGGCGGTGACGCGGGTCAACGGCAGGAACACGCGGCGACGGCCCGGGACCTCGACCACGAGGCCCACCGCGCGGGGGGCGCCCTTCTCGCGGACGAGCGCGACGACATCGCGCACTCGACCGACCTGGTCACCGAGGGGGTCGAAGACGGTGGTGCCGGCGAGGCGCGCGATGAAGACCCGGGTCCCTGCGCTGCTCACGGTGGTCAGGATAGACGCTGGGCCCCGAAGGCCGCCCGACGCGCGGGCCCATGCGGCGGGGCCCGCGCCGACCAGGGCGCTGATCCTGGCGTGCCGGGGCGCCGTGGGGGAGGATCGGAGTATGTCGTTCACCCGCCAGACCCGTGTGCCCCAGGCCCCCACGTTGCCGCAGGGCGAGTTGGTCGCGTCCTTCGGCACGTACCTCGAGGCCCAGCGGGCCGTCGACCACCTGGCGGACAAGCAGTTCCCGGTGCAGCACGTGACCATCGTGGGGACGGACCTGCGCATGGTGGAGCGGGTCACCGGGCGGCTGTCCTACCCGCGGGTGGCGCTCGCAGGGCTCGCGTCCGGCATGTGGTTCGGGCTGTTCGTCGGGCTGCTGCTCACCTGGTTCTCCGCCGGGACGGGCTCCACGCCCCCGCTGATCGCGGCGATCCTCATCGGCGCCGCGTTCGGCGTGCTGTTCTCCGTCATCACGTACGCGTTCACCGGCGGCAAGCGGGACTTCACGTCGTCCTCGCAGATCGTGGCGGCGCAGTACGCGGTGCTGTGCGCCGCCCAGCACGCCCACAAGGCGCGCGCGCTGCTGCACGAGGTCGGCGGTGTGCAGTCCGGCTGGCCGGCCCGGCCGGCGCCGGCGAGCCCCGCCCAGCCGCCGTCCGACCCGTCGGCCGCCTACCCCACGCCGCCGGCGCCGCAGCCACCGAGCGGGTCGCCCACGACGCCGCCCGTGCAGCCGCCGACGGCGCCGCCCACGAACCCGCAGCAGCCGTCGGCCTGACGGGCGCCCACCAACCTAGGCGGGCGCCCCGCCCGTCCGTCCTCAGGCGGTGCGGCCCGAGATGCGGGCCATCCACGCCTCGACCTCGTCGGGGTCGCGCGGCAGCGCAGCCGAGAGGTTCTCGTTCCCGTCGGCCGTCACCAGCACGTCGTCCTCGATCCGCACCCCGATCCCGCGGTACTCCTCGGGGACCAGCAGGTCGTCGCTCTTGAAGTACAACCCCGGCTCGATGGTGAACACCATGCCGGGCTCGAGCGTCGCGTCGAGGTAGAGCTCGCGGCGGGCCAGCGCGCAGTCGTGCACGTCGAGGCCCAGGTGGTGGCTGGTGCCGTGCACCATCCAGCGGCGGTGCTGCTGCCCCTCGGGGGACAGCGACTCCTCCACCGAGACGGGCAGCAGGCCCCACTCGCCCAGGCGGGCGGCGATGACCTCCATCGCGGCGGCGTGCACGTCGCGGAACTTCGCGCCGGGCACCGCCACCGCGAACGCGGCATCCGCGGCGTCGAGCACCGCCTGGTACACGCGGCGCTGCACGTCGGTGAACACCCCGTCCACGGGCAGCGTCCGCGTGATGTCGGCGGTGTACAGCGAGTCGATCTCCACGCCGGCGTCGATCAGCACGAGCTGGCCGGGCCGCACCTGTCC
>JAEWEI010000059.1 GCA_023389545.1 Actinomycetes bacterium
CGCTCGCGTCGTTGCACGGCGTCAGGCCCTGGCTGTACTGCCGGTAGACGTACACGGGCAGCGTCATCATGCGGCCCTCGAAGAGGTTGTAGTTGATCGAGTCGATGACGCCGACGGTGATGAGCAGGGGCGCCGTCTCCCCGATCACGCGGGCGATCGCGATCATCACGCCGGTGCCGATGCCCGCGACCGCGGTGCGCAGCACGACCTTGACCACCATCAGCCACCGGGGCACGCCCAGTGCCAGCGCGGCCTCGCGGAGCTCGTCGGGCACCAGGCGCAGCATCTCCTCGCAGGAGCGCACCACCACGGGGATCATCAGCACGGACAGCGCGACGGACCCGACGACGCCCATCTTGACGCCGGGCCCCAGCAGCACCGCGAACAGCGCGTACGCGAACAGGCCCGCGACGATGGACGGGATGCCCGTCATCACGTCCACGAAGAACGTGACGGACTTGGCCAACGCGCCACGCCCGTACTCGACCAGGTAGACGGCGACCATGATGCCCACGGGCACGGAGATCAGCGCCGCGAAGAGCGTGATCTCCACGGTGCCGACGATCGCGTGGTAAATGCCGCCGGCGTCCATCCCGCCGAAGACCCCGCGCATCGAGTGCGAGAGGAAGTACGGGCTCAGCCGCTCGACGCCGTTGGCGACGACGGTCCAGACGAGGGAGACGAGCGGCGCCATGGCCAGCACGAACGCCGCGGCGACGAGCACCCGCATGATGCGGTCCGTGCGGCGGCGCCGGCGGTCGACGGTGCGCAGCAGGTCACGGGTCGACTGCCCGCGCGACGGCGCGGGGGGCGCGGGCACGGAGGTCGTGGACATGTCAGCGTCCCTTCTGGGCGCCGCGCGCGACGATGGCCCGGGCGGTCATGTTCACCGCGAGGGTGATGATGAACAGCGCTAGGCCCGTGGCGATGAGCGTCGAGACGCCCAACGGGTTGGCCTCGGGGAACTGCGCGGCGATGTTCGCGGCGATGGTCTGCTGCTGGCCGGCGACCAGGAGCTTGAAGGAGTAGAGCGTCCCGGGCGACAGGACCATGAGCACCGCCATCGTCTCGCCGAGCGCGCGGCCCAGGCCGAGCATCGACGCCGACGCGATGCCCGATCGGGCGAACGGCAGCACCGCCGTGCGGATCATCTCCCAGCGGGTGGCGCCCAGGGCGAGGGCGGCCTCCTCGTTGAGCCGGGGCGTCTGCAGGAACACCTCGCGCACCACTGCCGTGATGATCGGCAGGATCATCACCGCGAGCACCACGGCGACCGTGAGGATGACGCGCGGCGGCTGGGACGCCGGACCGGAGAACAGCGGGATCCAGCCCAGGTTGTCGCTGAGCCACGTCCACGCGGGCGACAGCCACGGGGCCAGGACCACGACGCCCCACAGCCCGTAGACGACCGACGGGATGGCCGCGAGCAGGTCCACCGCGTAGCCCAGCGCGTTCGCGAGCCGGCGCGGCGCATAGTGCGAGATGAACAGCGCGATGCCGACGGCTACCGGCGCTGCCATGGCCAGGGACAGGGCCGCGACGAGCACCGTGCCGAAGGCCAGCGGGCCGATGAAGCCCAGCAGCGACGTGTCTGGCGGGAACCACGCGATCTTCGCGGACAGCTCCGCGGAGTCCGTCTGGATCGCGGGCCAGGCCCGCAGCACCAGGAACACCGCGACGGCGGCCAGCACGACGAGTATCAGCACCGCCGAGGCGGTGGCCGTCCACCGGAACGCCCGCGAGGCGCCGCGGTCCGTGGTACGGGCGCGCCGAAGGCCACGAGGACTCAGCAGCCCGGTGCGGGCGCCGGTCATCGCGGCGTGGATCTCGTTCGCGGGTCCGTCGGCCGTGTCGGCCGGCGGCTCCTGGGTGGTGTCGCGCACCTGGTCGCTGTGCCGTGTCATGCGTGCCTTCTCGTCATGCGTGCTCCTGCTCGGGCTGCCACTGCGGCGCCGGTGGCCACCCCGCCTCCCCCCCAGCGGAGGGGCGGCCACCGGCGGTTCCTCAGGAGGCGGCGCTGATCGAGTCGATCGCTGCCTGGACGTCCGTGCGCAGGGCCTCGGAGATCGGGGCCGATCCGGCGGCGCTCTCCGACGCCTTCTGCCCCTGCTCGCTCACCACGTACGTGAGGAACGCCTTCACCAGGTCGGCGTCCTCCTGCGTCTCGTACGTGGGGCACGCGACGCCGTAGGACACGAGCACCAGCGGGTAGGCGCCCGCCTCGCTCGTGGTCCGGTCGAGCTTGATGACGATGTCGTTCTCGTCACGCGAGTCGTCGCGCGGCGAGGCGTCCAGGGCCTTGGCCGCGGCGGCCTCCGACGGCGCCACCCACTCGTCGCCGACCTTGATGCTCGCGGTGCCCAGGCTCCCGACCTTCGACAGGTCCGCGTAGCCGATGGTGCCCTGCGCGCTCTGCACCGTCTGGATCAGGCCCGACGTGCCCTGCGCCGACTGGCCACCCTCGAGCGGCCAGTCACCGCTCGCCTCGTGGGCCCAGGCCCCGCCGGACGCCTTGCTCAGGTAGTCCGTGAAGTTCTTGGTGGTGCCCGAGTCGTCCGAGCGGTGCACGGTGGTGATCGCGAGCGACGGCAGGGTGACGCCCGGGTTCTCCGCCGCGATCTCCGGGGCGTCCCACTGCGTGATCTTGCCGTCGAAGATCGCGGCGGTGGTGGCCGCCGACAGGTTGAGCGAGTCGATGCCGTCGAGGTTGAAGGTGACGGCGATCGGGCTCACGTACACCGGCAGGTCGATGGCCGCGTCGCCCGAGCATCGCTCGATCGACTGCTCCAGCTCGTCCTGCGTGAGCGCCGAGTCGGTGCCCGCGAACTGCACGCCGCCCTCGAGGAACTGGGTGCGGCCACCACCCGAGCCGACCGGGTCGTAGTTGACGGTCACGGCGGGGTTCTCGTTCTGGAATCCCGCGCGCCACGCCTCCATCGCCGACTCGATCGAGCTGGCGCCGGCGCCGTTGAGCTCCCCGCCGAGGTCGCTCGCCGCTGCGGCGCCGCCGGTGGAGCCAGCGCCCGTGGCGCCGCCGACCGGGTCGTCCGAGCCGCAGGCAGTGAGGGTCAGTGCGAGCGCGCCAGTCAGCGCCAGGGCTCCGGCGCGGTGGTGGGAGAGCTTCACAGGGGTTCCGTCCCGTCAGTGCAGTGCGCACCGTCTGTGCGCGACCACAACTGACGGTAGGCACGCCAGGTGACTGGATCAGACTCCCTTGGTGAACCCCAGGTGAACGGCTGTCGACGATTCGCCGCACCCGCCGGCGGCTTCAGGCGGGGACGTCGTCCGTGAGCTTGTAGCCCAGGCCGCGCACGGTCAGCAGCAGCCGCGGGTTGGCAGGATCGGGCTCGATCTTCGCGCGCACCCGCTTGACGTGCACATCGAGGGTCTTGGTGTCGCCCACGTAGTCCGAGCCCCAGACCCGGTCGATGAGCTGGGCGCGGGTCAGCACCCGCCCGGCGTGCCGCAGCAGCAGCTCCAGCAGCTCGAACTCCTTGAGCGGGAACGCCACGACCTGGCCGTTGACCTGCACCACGTGACGCTCGACGTCCATCCGCACGGGGCCGAGCTCCAGGGTGTCGTCGTCCGGCTCCGCCCCCGCGCCCGCGGGCGGCTCGGCTGACGGGGATCCCGCGACGCTGCCCGACGCGGCGGACTCCCGGCGCCGGAGCACCGCGCGCACCCGCGCGAGCAGCTCGCGGAACGAATACGGCTTGGTGACGTAGTCGTCGGCGCCCAGCTCGAGGCCGACCACCTTGTCGATCTCGGCGTCCTTCGCGGTCAGCATGATGATCGGCACGTCGCCGCGGGTCCGGAGCTGGCGGCACACCTCCGTGCCGGACAACCCGGGGAGCATGAGGTCGAGCAGCACCAGGTCCGCGCCGACCCTGTCGTACTCCGCGAGCGCCTGCGTGCCGGTGGCAGCCGTGACGACCTCGAAGCCCTCCCGGGTGAGCTGGTAGGTCAGCGGGTCGCGGTAGGACTCCTCGTCCTCGACCAGCAGGATGCGCGTCACGGGGTGTCTCCGGTCTTCTCGGCCGGGCGCGCGTCGTCGGCGCGCCGCTCGGGGGTGCTGGTGCTCGTGTCATGGGGCGGGTGGGCGGCGTCCGCCTGGGGAAGGCGGATCGTGAACGTCGAGCCCTGCCCGGGCTGCGACCACACAGTGACGTCGCCACCGTGGTCCGCGGCGACGTGCTTGACGATGCTGAGCCCGAGCCCGGTGCCGCCCGTGTCCCGGGACCGCGCCGGGTCCACCCGGTAGAACCGCTCGAAGAGCCGCTCCTGGTCCTCGGGGGCGATGCCGATCCCCTGGTCCACCACGGCGATCTCCACGAGGCCGTCCACGAGCCGCACCCCGACGCCGATCCGGGTCTGCTCCGGCGAGTACGCCACCGCGTTGTCCAGCAGGTTCCGCACGGCGGTGACCAGCAGCGCATGGTCGCCGAGAACGCGCAGTCCTGTGGGCCCGCCCACCTCGAACACGATGCCCTTGGCGTTCGCCCCGGTCCGGGCGCGGTCCACCGACTCCTCGATGACCCCGTCCACCTCGACGGGGACGAGCTCCTGGATGGCGCTGGCGACCTGCAGGCGGGACAGCTCGATGATCTCCTGCACGAGCGTCGACAAGCGCGCGGCCTCGCCCTGCATGCGCCCCGCGAACCTGCGCACCGCCTCCGGGTCGTCCGCGGCGGCCTCGACGGTCTCGGCGAGCAGGGCGAGCGCGCCGACGGGCGTCTTGAGCTCATGGGACACGTTCACCGCGAAGTCGCGCCGGATCTCCTCGACCCGGCGGGCCTGGGTGCGGTCCTCCGCGAGCACCAGCAGGTGGCGTGGCCCCACCTGCGCGACCCGCACCTGCACGGTCACGGTGCCGGCGCCAACCGGGCCCCGCGGCAGCTCGAGCTCCTCGTCGCGGATCACGCCGTCGCGGCGCACCTCCGCCACCATCTGCCGGATGACGGCGTGCGCGACCCTCCGGTCGCGGACGATCCCGAGGGCGTACGCGGGCGGGCTCGCACGGAGCACCTGGTCCTCGTCGTCGAGCACCACGGCCGCCGAGCGCAGCACCGCGAGCACGCGCACCAGGCCGTCGTCGAGCTCGGGAGCCGGCTGCGGCGCCATCTCGCGCTGCGACCGCTCGCTCCAGCGGAAGCCCAGCGCGGCGATCAGGCCTGTCATCAGGCCGATCAGGCCCGCGAGGACCACCACACCACCTTCGAGGCCGTTCACGCTCTTCAGCGTACGTGCGGCGCCCCCGCGGACCGGCGACCTGACGGCCAGGACGCCCGTTCCTCGCCTGATGTTCACCTCGGCGCGGGCGCCCGTTCACCTGCGGCTGCGATCCTGGTGGCCGCGGGACATTCCTGACCGCCCAGAGAGAGGCAACTCCGTGCGCCACATCTTCGACGCCGAGCTCGCACAGCTCGGTCAGGACCTGGCGGCGATGAGCCGCCGGGTCGAGCACGCCGTGACGAGTGCCGGAACGGCTTTGCTCACCGCCGACCTCCAGCTCGCCGAGTCCGTCATCGCCGACGACCTGGCCATCGACGCGATCGAGCGGGACCTCGACGAGCGGTGTGTGCTCCTGCTCGCCCAGCAGGCCCCGGTGGCCACCGACCTGCGGGTCGTCGTGTCGTCGCTGCGGATGAGCGCCACCCTGGAGCGCATGGGCGACCTGGCCCGGCACGTGGCAGAGGTCGCCCGGGGCCGGTACCCGCGGGTGGCGATCCCGCAGAGCCTGTCCGGCACGTTCGCCGAGATGCATGACGCCGCCGCTCGCGTGGGCCGGCGCACCACCACCCTGCTCACCACGCACGATCTGGCGGTCGCCGAGAAGATCGAGCGCGACGACGACCTGCTGGACGAGCTGCACCGCGACACGTTCAACGCGACGCTGGGCCCGGCGTGGGACGGCACCGCGCAGGAGACCGTCGACGTGACGCTCGTGGGCCGTTACTACGAGCGGTTCGGCGACCACGCCGTGTCGATCGCCCGCCGCGTCACGTACCTGGTCACGGGCGATTCCGAGGTCGCGGCGCGCTGACGCGCCACCACGTCGCTCGACGCCGAAGGGCGCCGCTCCCCTGCTGGGGTGCGGCGCCCTTCGGCGTGCTCGGTGTGCCCGGGGTCAGCGGCCCTGGTTGGCCACGGCCTTGATCGCGTCGGCCGCGGCGGCCGGGTCGAGGTACGTGCCGCCCGGGTTCGTCGGCTTCAGCGTCTCCTCGTCCAGCTGGTAGACGAGCGGGATGCCGGTGGGGATGTTGATCCCGGCGATCGTCTGGTCGTCCACGCCGTCGAGGAACTTCACGATCGCGCGGATCGAGTTGCCGTGCGCCGCCACCAGGACGGTCTTGCCGGACTTCAGGTCGGGGACCAGATCCGACTCCCAGTAGGGCACCACGCGCTCGAGGACCTGCTTGAGGGCCTCGGCCGACGGGATCGGCTCACCGGCGTAGCGCGGGTCGCCATCCTGCGAGAAGGCGGAGCCGGGCTCGATGGGGGGCGGCGGGACGTCGTACGAGCGGCGCCAGAGCATGAACTGCTCCTCGCCGTACGTCTCGAGCGTCTGCTTCTTGTCCTTGCCCTGCAGGGCGCCGTAGTGGCGCTCGTTCAGGCGCCAGCTGCGGCGGACCGGGATCCAGTGGCGGTCGGCGGCGTCCAGCGCGAGGTTCGCGGTGGTGATGGCGCGGCGCAGCAGCGAGGTGTGCACGACATCGGGCAGGACGCCCTCGTCGGTGAGCAGCTTGCCGCCGCGCTTGGCCTCCTCGACGCCCTTCTCGGAGAGGGGGACGTCCACCCAGCCGGTGAACAGGTTCTTGGCGTTCCACTCGCTCTCGCCGTGGCGGAGCAGCACGAGGGTGTAAGTCATGGGTTCCATCCTGCCGCACCCGCGGCGCGGCGCACGGGGGACGTTCGACCCGTGGGCGCCCAGGTCAGCCCGCGGTGGTCACCGGCGCCGGCGGTCGCCCTCCGTGGCGTAGACCTTGAGCACCTGTGCCGCTGTGGCGTCCCATCCGTACCGCTCGGCGACCCGGCGGGCGCCTTCCGGCCACGTGGTGCGGAGCTCCGGGGCGGCCAGCGCGGAGGTGAGCGCCTGCGCCCAGGCGGCCGGCTCGTGCTCGGCGACGAGCCGCCCGGACACGCCCTCGACGACCACGGAGCGCAGGCCGCCGACCGCCGCCGCCAGCACGGGGGTTCCGCACGCCTGCGCCTCGACGGCGACCAGCCCGAAGGACTCCGAGCGGGACGGCATCGCCACCAGGTCCGCCGCGCGGTACCAGCGCGCGAGCTCCGCGCGGGGCACCGGGTCCCGGAACAGCACGTCGGCCTCGACGCCGCTCGACGCCGCGAGCGCCTGCAGCTCGCGCACGGCCGTGGGACGCCCGCTGGGGCCGCCGAGCACCACGAGCAACGGGACCTGGCCGCCACCGGCGGCGATCTCCGCGAGGGCGCGCACCAGCAGGTCCGGCCCCTTGAGCGGCTGGACGCGCCCCGCGAACAGCACGACGTCCCGATCGGCGGGCAGCCCGAGCGCCGCGCGCTCCTCGTCGCGGGAGGGCCCCGGGGTGAACAGGTCGAGGTCGACGCCGGGCGCGACGACGTGCACACGCGCGGGGTCCGCGTCGTAGAGCCGCACCAGCTCGTCGGCCTCCTGCGCGGTGCTGGCCACGAGCGCGTCGGCGGCCGCGACCACCTGCTCCTCGCCGATGATGCGGCCCAACGGCTCCGGGCTGTCCCCCGGGGCCAACGACGCGTTCTTCACCTTGGCCATGGTGTGCATGGTGTGCACCAGCGGCACCTCCCAGCGGTCGGCGGCGAGCCAGCCGACCTGCCCCGAGAGCCAGTAGTGCGTGTGGACGACGTCGTACCAGCCGGGCCGCCGGGCCGCCTCGGAGCGCAGCACCCCGGCGGTCATCGCGCAGAGCTGGCCCGGCAGGTCGTTCTTGTCCAGGCCCTCGAACGGGCCGGCCGGCACGTGGTGCACCAGCACCGGCGGAACCACGCCGGGCGGCACGGAGCGCGCCAGCAGCACCTCGGTCGCGGCCTCCCCCGTCAACGGGCTGCCGTCCGCGGCCGTCCCGTCGAGCATCACCGTCTCCGGCAGCGCGGAGGATGTGGCGCGGGTGAAGATCTCCACCCGGGCGCCCCGCCGGGCGAGCGCCTGGGCCAGTTCGGCCACGTACACGTTCATGCCGCCCGCGTCGCCTGTCCCCGGCTGGTCGAGCGGCGAGGTGTGCACCGAGAGCATGGCAACCCGGGGGTGCTCGAGGGTCACAGCGCTCCTGTCGAGGGTCTGGCATCGCGGCGGCCAGCGGAGGGCCAACGCGACTGCGGCAACCTCCATTGTGGGCCAGATCGGCGCCGCGCCCGACCGACGCCCTCCTCGCCGGCCGGACGGCTCAGCGGACGGCTCAGCTGCCGGGGTGCGCCACCACGCATGCGGCCGACGGCACGGGCAGCGTGTGCGCCACCTCGCGGCCGCCCGGCGCGAGGACCACGACAGCGCCGGGGATCTGCTCGGCCACCACCGTCCAGCCCTCCACGACGGCCAGGTGACGAGGCCAGCCGCCACGCATGGCCGTCGACTCCGGCTCGCCCTCGACCAGCCCGTCCGCGCCCACGCGCAACGCGACCACCAGGTCCGTCTTGCGCACGCCCACCCGCAGCAGGCTGCCTTCCTGCTCGATATGCGACGGCAGGGCGCCCGACGGCGGGGGAACCAGCGGGATGCGCTGCACCGGGGTCCCGGTGGCCGACTCCGCGTCCCATGCCAGGACGTGGAGGGCGCAGTCCAGCTCCCCCACCACGTAGGCGTGCCGCCCGTCCGCGGCGAAGACCAGGTGGCGTGGGCCGGCGCCCGCGGGTAGGCGCGCGGCGATGCCGTCCTCGGTGAGCGTCCCGTCCGCGGCCACCCGGTACCGGCGCAGCTCGTCAGTCCCCAGGTCGCTGACCAGCAGGTGCCGCCCACCGGGGGCGTGCACGGCGAAGTGCGCGTGCGGGGCCTCCTGGCGGTCGGCGCGGGGCCCCGAGCCGGTGTGGCCGAAGACCTGCGCCGGGCCGCCGGCGTCCAGGACCTCGGCGGCGAGGAACCCGTCGGCGTCCAGGGGCAGCACGGCCAGGGTCCCGGAGGAGTAGTTCGCCGCGTACAGGGTGCTGGCGTCGGGCGACAGCAGCAGGTGGCAGGGGTCGGCGCCGCCCGAGGACACCGTCACCTGGTGCGTGAGCACGTCGTCGGCATCGGGACCGGCCGCTGGATCCCCCACTGTGAACACGCTGACCGTGCCGGCCTCCTGCTCCCCCACGGCGTACAGCACGCGGCCCGAGGGGTGCACGGCCAGGAACGACGGCGCCGGGGCACGGACCACCTGTCGACCGGCGACCTCACCGGTGGCCGGGTCCAGCGCCACCCGCCAGATCCCCTCGCCCACTCCAGCGGGCGTCCCGGCGCCCAGCTCGGGGTACGTGCCGATCCACAGGGCCGTCGGGCTCGTCGCAGGCTCGTGCTGCCGGGCTGCTGAGGTGGGTTCGCTCACGGTGGTGGAGCCTAGACGTCACCCGGTTCCGGCGCGCCGCTTGTTGACCAGGTCGAACGCGACG
>JAEWEI010000115.1 GCA_023389545.1 Actinomycetes bacterium
GTCGCGGGCGCAGTGGGCGCCGCGGGGACACCTGGCGCCGCGGGCGCCGGGGCCACGGGCGCCGGGGCCACGGTGAAGGGATGGGACAGCACTCTGCCCGCGGTGCGAAGCTCGAGTGTGTGGGCGCCGGCGGCCGTGCCTGCGGGCACGGCGAACTCGATGACAAGGGCGCCGAGCATGTCCGCCGTGAACGTCCCCAGAAGCGACGGCGCCGAGAACATGTACACGACGACCTGCTCATGCGGCGCGAGCCCGGTGAGCACCACCCGTTGCACGCCGTCCGCCGGGACGACGTCGCGCGCCTCCGCGACAGTGGGGCCCGCTCCGGTGGCGACTCCGCCCACTCGGAAGGTGAGTCCCGGTCCGCCCACCACGCCCCCGGGACCCTCGTACTCGACCGTGTAGTGGTGGTCCCCCGCGGGCAGCCCACGCGGGATGGGCACGACGGCGCGCCCCCGGTCCAAGGTGAAAGCGCCCACGGGGACGCCCGCGCGGAAGGCCCGCACTGTGCCGCCGAGCGGCGCGTCCAGGTGCCGCACGGCGACGTTGAGCTCGGCGACCGTGTCGGGCGCACTCGACGGTGTCAGCGCGACCTGGATCTGCGGCGACGTGAACTCGAGCCGCGTCGTCGCCGACGTCGCTCCCGTGACGCCGGGGTGCGAGGGCGTGAACACGGCCACGAGGTCGTGGGAGCCCGGGGACAGCGTCGGGGGCACGACCAGGACTGCGGTCCCATCGACCACGGGCGCGGCGGTGAGCTCCTGCTGCCCCTCGCGCAGCACCACCATCCCGGCGTCTGTCCCGTGCGGCACGCTCACTGTCGCCGTCACGAGGGACGGGACGCCGTGCAGGCGCTCGACCGCGTCCACCGTCAAGTCGACCGAGGACGCGGCTAGGCCGATCGCCACCGCAGCCGACATCGCCGTCGCGTCGTCATAGTCGGGGTGGGTGGCGGTGATGCCAACCCGCACGTCGTGGCCGGCCTCGGCGAGGGTCACCGTGTACTGAGGCCCGCGGCCGATCTCCTGCGTCCCGCGGTACCAGACGGCTTCCACGAGCGCGCCGTCAGGCACGACGGGCGCCGCCGCCGTGAGCACCCCGCCCGGCGTCGCGTCACCGACGATGGTCGGGGCCGCGAGCGTCGTGGTCTTCTTGGCCACGACATCGGACGCCGCTGACACCGCGACGGGGCTCTCCATGTACGAGTAGGCGTTCGAGCGCACCTGCACGCTGATCCGGGCGCCGGCGTCCGCTGCGGTCAGCACCCGAGTCGTGCCTGTGGCGCCATCGATCGGGGCGCCGTCGCGCAGCCACTGCGGGGCGAGGAACCATGCTTTGCGACGTTCGACGTGCCGGAGTCGGTGTCGGCGACCCTCCAGGAGCCCAGGTGGGCCGTGAGCGTCTGGCCCACGACGGCGTCCCCGGTGATCGACGGGGGCGTCACCACGGTGTACGCCCCGCGCTTCAAGCTCGCGTCGATGACTCCGACATCGACCACCTCGCCTGGGGCCACCGTCGCGGTGGTCCCGACCCACCGGGTCATCGCGTAGCTGCCGGGCGTCCTGCGCCAGATCTCGACCGGGTGGGCGACGCCCGCAGGCACGACGATGTCGAACGCCCACTGCGACCTGCTGGACACCTCCGCGCCGGAATCGCCGGCGCGGACCTCGGTGTAGGCGTTCTGGAGGCCGGGGTTCACTGTGCCGCGGACCCGGCCGCCCTCGAACATGGTGACGTCGTGGTCCGTGATATCCCCGGTCAGCGCGATCCCGACCTCGCCGACCACGCTGCCGATGGCGTTGGTGCTGTGGCCGCCCTCGAGCTGCGAGTAGTAGGTCCCCTGACCCCAGAGTTGAAGCACGTAGGTGCCGGCCACCAGGCCGCTGATGGTGTACGTGCCGTCGCTGCGCACTGTCGGCGTATGCGTGTAGTTCCAGCCGTTCTCTTGATGGCGCGCGGCGATGTAGACGGGAGACGGGATGGACGTCCCGGCGAAGTGCACTCTCCCGCTGATGGTGAAGGTCTCCGCCGCGGCGGCGGGCACAGTGGCCGCGGGCGACACCGCGAGCGCGGCGAGCAGGGCGACCGCCATGACGGCACGCGATCGCCAGGGCCTGCGGGCGGGGAGGTGGCCGGTGGTGGAGAGGGCGTGCGCGGGGGTCGGCATGGGGGCGCTCCGGATGGGGGATTGGCACGGCCACTATCGGCGAAATCCCGGGTCGCCCCGGGCGCTCGCCCTGGATTTCACCCGTCTTGCCCTGGGCGGGCGCCGCATTCGCGCCGACTTGCGGCAATGAGCGCCACTCCACGGCACGCACAACCCAGGCCCTGGCGGGGTGTTCCCGCCAGGGCCTGGGTTGTGGACTACAGAGCCGCTGTCGCCTCCTTGGCGGCGGCGTGGCGCCCGCCGATGTATCCGAAGGTCATCGCGGGGCCGATGGTCGAGCCGGGGCCCGGGTACGTGTTGCCCATCACCGAGGCGGACGTTTTGCCCGCCGCGTACAGCCCTTAGATCCCGGCTGCATCCTCGCGGAGCACGCGCGCGTGCTCGTCCGTCAGCAGCCCGCCCTTGGTGCCGAGGTCGCCGGGGTAGATCTTGATGGCGTAGAACGGCGGCTTGCTCACGGCGCCCAGGTTCGGGTTGGGCTTGACCCGCGGGTCGCTGTAGACGCGGTCGTAGGCGCTGTCTCCACGGTGGAAGTCCTCGTCCACGCCGGTGGCG
>JAEWEI010000168.1 GCA_023389545.1 Actinomycetes bacterium
CGCGCGATGGGCAGCACCTTGGCGCGGTCCTCGATGCCGACGTGCACGTGCAGCCCGTAGATGACCATCTGCCGGCCCCACCACTGGGTCCGGTCGATGAGCGTGGCGTAGCGCTGCTTGTCGGTGACCTTCTGCTGGGCCCAGCGCGCGAAGGGGTGGGCCCCGCTGCCCATGAGCTCGACGCGCAGCGTGTCGGTGATGGCGCGCACCTCGGTGATGGCGCGCTCGAGGTCGGTGGAGGCCTGCCCCACGGACCCGCACACCCCGGAGACGACCTCGACGGTGTTGAGCAGCAGCTCCTGCCGGATCGAGGGGTGCTCGCCGCCGTGGTCGGGGCGCACGGCGTCCAGCACCGTCTGCGCGACCTGCCGCAGGTCGCCCGAGTCCTGGTCGACGAGCGCGAGCTCCCACTCGACTCCGAGGCTGGACCGTGCCGAGTGCGCGAACGGCAGCTCGACGCGCGCCCTCACACCGGCTCCACGACGAGCACCTGCTGACGTCCGTCGACCCGCGTCAGGATGATCGTGGACTCCGCGGCGCCGCGCAGCGAGAGCTGCGCGCGCAGCTGTTCGGGGACCACTGCGGTGCCGCGCTTCTTGATGGTCAGGCGGCCGACGTCGCGCTCGCGCAGGTAGGTGCGCAGCCGCTTGAGGCCGAAGGGCAGCGTGTCCAGCACGCGGTAGGCGGTGGCGACCGGGGTGCGGTGCAGCACGTCCGAGGTGACGTACGCGATGGTGCGGTCGATCAGGCGCCCGTGGGCCGATGCGGCGACGTCGGCGACGAGGCCGGCCCGGATCACCGCGCCGTCGGGCTCGTACAGGTACGCGCCCACGGGCCCGACGGGCGGTGCGGCGGGGCCGTCGACACCGCTGCGCAGCACGTGGGCGCCGTCGGGCCGCAGCACGAGCGCGCTGCGGCCGGGGCCGTCCGGGGCGAGCGGCCCGAACCACAGGCCGAGCTCGACGACGTCGCCGTCGACAGAGACCCACTGCGCCTCGGCGTCGTCCGGCAGCGCGGAGTGCGGCACGCCAGGGCCGAGCTTGAGGCCCAGGGCGGGGACGCGGGCGCGCAGCCCGAGCACGGCGTCGAGCGGCGGCTCGTACGCGGCGGGGTCGAACACCCGGCTCCCGGAGGACGTGCGCCGGGCGGGGTCGGCGTAGACGCCGTCGACCCCCTCGGCCTCGAGGTCCAGGGCCAGCCCGTCGCCGTGCCGCACCTCGGCCTCCGGGAAGTGGCGCAGGTTCACTGTGGCCACGGAGGCGCTGACCTCGTCGAGGTCGACGGCCAGGACGTTGAGGCCGACCCCGGCGAAGGCCATGGAGTCCGCGCCGACGCCGCAGGTCAGGTCCGCCACCTTGGCGACCCCGGCGGCGGTGTAGCGGCGTGCGTGGTGGGCGGCGACGGTGAGCCGGGTGGCCTGTTCCAGCCCTGCGGGGGTGAAGAGCATGCCCTCGGCGAAGTCGCCGAACTTGGCGTGGGCCTTGGCGCGGAGCCGGGACTGGGTCAGCGCGGCGGCGATGAGCTCGGGGTCGAGGCCCTCGCGCCGCAGCCGCTCTGAGAGGGCCATCGTGCGGCGCTCGTCGTACGGTGGGAGGGCGCTGAGCAGTGCCCAGCCGGTCGGGCTGAGGAGCTTGGTGAGACCGGCGGCATCCATGCCGTCGATCCTTTCATGGTGAGTCGTGGGGATCGCGCTCAGGTGGCGGCTGGCATTCTCGCCGAGCTGAGATTGGCACTCGCCTTGACCGAGTGCTAACCGGTTCCTAGAGTGAACCGTGGCGACGCCCCCTGGGCGCCGCCTACCGCAGAGGCTGACTCTCCGACACCCGCGACGGCGGTGGGTCTGCGCAGCGGCGTCCGACATCACTGAAGAACTCACAAGTGAAGGGGAGGTCCGCAGTGTCGGTCTCCATCAAGCCTCTCGAGGACCGGATCGTCGTCAAGACGCTCGAGGCAGAGCAGACGACCGCCTCGGGTCTGGTCATTCCGGACAGCGCCAAGGAAAAGCCGCAGGAGGGCGAGGTCCTCGCTGTCGGCCCCGGCCGCATCGACGACAACGGCAACCGTGTGCCGCTCGATGTCGCAGTCGGCGACAAGGTCATCTACAGCAAGTACGGCGGCACCGAGGTCAAGTACGCCGGCGAGGAGTACCTCATCCTCTCCGCGCGCGACATCCTCGCGATCGTCGAGAAGTGAGCTGAGGCCGGTTCGACCGGCCTCGACGCACGACGAAGCCCCTCCCGGCCTGGCCGAGAGGGGCTTCGTCGTGTCTGAGGGAGACGGCCGTGCTGTCGGGCGGCGCACGCCACCCGTGTGGTGGAGCGGGTCAGATCGCCTTGCGCGAGGGGCGGGCCAGGATCGCGGCGCGCTCGTCCTCGGACAGGCCGCCCCAGACGCCGTAGGGCTCGCGCACGGCCAGGGACTGCTCGCGGCACTCCTGGAGCACCGGGCAGGTCGCGCAGATCGCCTTGGCGGCCTCCGCGCGCCGGCGCCGCGCGGATCCGCGCTCGCCCTCCGGATGGAAGAACAGGTTCTCGTCCGCGTCGCGGCAGGCGCCTTCGAACTGCCACTCCCACAGGTCCATCACGGGTCCGGGCAAACGCGAGATCTCGGCCATTGGTCCTCCTCGACTGGTTGCCGGGCCAGTGGCGGCGATGCGCCTGGCCCGACCGCACACGACGTCGGTCAACAAGTTGGTCACTTCGTACGGATCGAGACGTTACAACCGCGCCAGAAGTTGTTCAAGTCCCTGTCGCAACCGTTTCATCACGTGCGCCACGTTCCACCATTCGGCCGAGCGCCCCGGACGCGCGTTGGCAACCGCGCCACACCCTGTGCACAATCGGGTCATGGCGACCGACGGCCCCCCCTCGGCGCCCACGCCGATAGCAGCGTCCGCCGGAGAAGGCCCCGCCCTCACCGTCGCGGCCGTGGCACGTCGGCTGGGCGTGGCGCCGGCGACGCTGCGCACGTGGGACCGCAGGTACGGGCTGGGCCCGTCCGAGCACTCCGCGGGCTCGCACCGGCGGTACACCGCCGACGACGTCGCGCGGCTGCTCGTGATGCGCGGGCTCACGCTCGACGGGGTTGCCCCCTCCGAGGCCGCCCGAGTGGCCCGCGAGTCCGATGTGCGCGCCGACGAGGTCGAGCCGTCCCGCCGCCACCTCGTGTCCGTGGGCGGCGCCGACGCCGGCGCCCCCGACAGCAAGCGTCCAACGCCCATGCTCGTGATCGACGCCGCCCTGCGCGGCGACGAGGACGCCTGCCGACGGCTCCTCGCGCCCCCGGAGGCGGACGAGTACGAGCGCTGGTGGACCGGGCTCGTGGAGCCAGCGCGGGCGGGACTGCGCGCGCGCACCGTCCTGGCCCGGCCAGGGG